>CAYVST010000140.1:0-8092 GCA_964454185.1 uncultured Alteromonas sp. | reverse complement strand
TATGTTCTCCACGGCCTGCGCCGTCACCGCTACCTGAGCGTCCCACCTGCACAGCATGACTGCCAGAATCTGTGTCAAACTCGCCATCGCCATCAATGGTAGTAGGAAGAAAGTCTTTAAATAGATTGTATTGGACAATGTTTCTTTGATGGTCGCCAAGCGTGTTCGGCGAATCGCCAACACCTAGGAACATACTGATTGCTGAACCTTCCTCGGCTTCATTGACGCTTTTCCCGGTAAATAGATTGCGCTCGATAATGTTGTCAGTGCCGCTGACCGTAATGTAATGGGATTCATCACTTGAGCCAAGGTTAGGACGTGTTGCACCTGAGTCGCTCAAAAAGCTAGAGTTTTTAATAACGTTGCCAGAGCCGTTTAGGTCAATTGAACCACGACCTTCGCCGCAGCTCCCTGCTACGGGGATCACTAGCTCTTCGAACACAAGACCATCTAAAACCACACCGCTAACTGACGAACTAAATGCAATACACGTAGTGCCTGAAATAACCGCGTTAGTCTCAGCTACGCGTTTAATAAGAAGATTGTTTTGGGCAATAGAAAGCTCCGCCATATCTTCGTAGTCATCAGCGGTATCGCTGACATTTAGCACATCGGCAATACCAATTGAATCACCTTCCTGAGCATTCGCAAGCGCTGCAGTAAGCGACACTTCACCTTGAACATAAAATGTGAAAATTTGGTCATCGGCACTTTTGGATAAGTTCTCTTCGTAGTTTGCATCATCGACATAAGAGACATTCACTGACAACACTTTTCCTAAATCGGCCTCTGTCACAACGAAAGACTGCTCGGTAGCACCATCAATATTGACCGCTAAATCAAGAGATTGGCCGACCTCTCTTGATTGCCACTGATAGTTAATATCGCCAGACACACCGTTGGCATCTACTGGGCTAGGCGCAACTAATGTCGAGCCCACAGACAGCATGCCTGTGATTGGGGCGTCAAATGTGCCAGGTTCATTTTCCGCAGGAATAGGCGCTACCGCACTTGTGGGGGCAGAAGTGATAGATTCATCAAAACCACCATCGTCAACGTATGTCGCCATAGCGGTTATGACAGTACCCTCATGCACGGGAAGTAGCTCAAGTGCATTTGTCGTGGCACCTTCGATAGCCACACCATCAGACAACCAGCTAAAGGCAACCTCACCGGATAAACCATTATCGTCTGTAATTTCAGCACTAAGTGTTTGTCCTACAGTGGCAGAACCCAAAATAGTAATTACGCCTTCAAAGTTTACTGGTAGCGCTTCAACTACATCGGTTTCTTGTGTGGTAAACCCCTCGCGCGTGTTGCCCATATCAACATAAGTAACGGCTACTCTGATGCGCGCACCAGCTTCGTTAACAGTGAGAGTGTAAGTCGCACCGGTAGCGCCAGCAATGACAGAGCCATCTGCAAACCAAGTAAAAACAAGCGTGCTCTCATCGATACCATCCGGGTCATTGACTGAGGCTGTTAATGTTTCCCCCTCTTTTGCTGTTCCAGAAAGGGACAGAGAACCGGGTTGATTGACATCACCACCATCGCTGCCACACCCCATCAGCCCCAAACTCAAGGCGCTTAGCGCTACAATACTTGCTCTTTTCATTATCACTCTCGCTGCTTATTGTCTTTAGTGTTGATAAACTTAATCGCCTCAAACTTACCAATGAGAAAAATCAACCTTACCAATAAATACAACCAAAATAGTTATTGGTATGTAACCACAAAGAAATAAGCATTACCACCAGAAAAACATATTGGTAACATTTTTTTGACAACACATTAGTGGCTAAACCACTCCCAAAACAAACTAAACAACTGTTTTTAAAAAACTAAATAATCAAGCCTGCAGTTTTAACTACGCAAATAGTGTGAAAAAATAGGCATCATAGATTTCTTCAATAGTGATAATTTTATAGTTTTTATTGTAAATTTGTTGCCAATACGTAAACAAACCCTTAGCATTGGCTTTACACAAATGCGAAATTGGTAATAACAAAAAACAAGTTTGGTTATGTAGATTGCCAAATTAGTTTAGAGAATGCCGTAACAACAACAGACTTAGCATTATGGAAGCCACGATGAGATACCACAAAAGACCCAATCCGTTCGTTCAAGCAATTCGCAGCAAGTATGTAAGCCCTGTTTTGGTTAGCGCAGCATGTTCTACTGGACTAATAGTGAGCATGTCTGCGAACGCTCAAGAATCTGCTGCCGCTGAAGACGATACGACAGAGATCATAGAGGTCAAAGGCATCCGTGGGACAATCCAAAGCTCTATCTCTATTAAGCGGGAATCAACAGAAATTGTAGACGGCATATCAGCTGATGATATTGGTGACCTTCCAGCATTATCTATTGGTGAAGCACTTGAAACACTTACCGGTGCGTCGTCACACCGAGAGCAAGGTGGTGCTACTGAAATCTCTATTCGTGGGCTGGGTCCGTATTTAGGAAGTACAGTGATGAACGGGCGCGAAGCGGCGAACGGCAGTGGTGACCGCTCAGTAAACTTCTCTCAGTTTCCATCGGAACTGTTTAACAAGGTAGCAATCTATAAGACCCAGTCAGCTGAACTTATTGAAGGCGGTGTTTCTGGTCAAATTCACTTGGATACTATCAAACCCCTCGATTTCGGCAAACGTCGCTTCCAATTTGAATACAAAGGTAACTGGAACCCTGACAATACCGATCTAGAAGATCCAATTCGCGACTTTGGCCAACGTATAACATCAAGTTTTGTCGATCAGTTTGAGACTGAAAAATTTGGCGAAATTGGTATCTCAGTAGGCTACCAAAAAAACCTTACTACAAATCCTGAACAAGAAGCGCGAACGGGTACAGGATGGGAAGCTTGCAGAATATCTCCAGCATTTGGCGATGGTATCAACAGTAGCCGAACAGACTGTGAAGACAATGGTGGTGCTTTAGATCTTATCACAGATGGCTCTGGCGAAGCACCAGACGCCTCAACACCATATGTATTCTCTCGTTCGCAAAACTCTTTTAGACAGAACATTACCGATGATGATAGAGAATCATTTTTTGGAGCGCTTCAATGGCGACCTAATAAACGACTCGAGATAAATGCAGACATACAATTGTCAGATAGAGAGTTCAGCGAGATTAGAAACGACCTCGTCTTTGCAGAGGTTAATCACATTGATGGGTTTGCCACGCCGCTGTCTGACAGATTACCCTTTGATCTCGTTGCCACCTCAAATGGTGCGCTTAGGCAGTTTACTGCAACACAAAATATAGAGACTAATAGTCAATTTGCAGAAAGAATTGAAGAATACAAGGGTGGTGGCCTTCGCTTTGATTACACTGTTAACGATAGACTTAACGTCTCTCTTGACTTGTCTACCTCTGAAACCGAACGCCGAGAGAATATTATACAAACAAGACTGCAGTCAGAAGACGTTGATATCTACGGAAACGATGTTGTGGGCGCAGACGGTAATGGCGAAGTAAGAACAGCAGCTCAGATTTTTGCGAACGGCTCATTAGTCCCCACATGGACGCTGCAAAATTTTGACGTAAACTATCATGGTGCGTTTGCCGACGAAGCCAGAACGCGCTTAGATCTAAACCAGTTTAGAAACAATACCATCTCAGCCGTACGCGCCGATTTTGACTATATTCCTGACTCAGAATTTCTAATTGGAATAAAAGGTGGCGTAAGACTGTCTAAATTAGAATACGATAGTGTTCCTGGAGGCGGTGGCACTAACAACAGAACGCAGGTGACGTTCAGTGATGAAGCAGCGGCAATGGCAAATGAGGCGTGCCGTAATAATGCGTTTCCAGAATCTGGGTTCTTAGATGATGAAACAGGTGGCTCACCGCTTTTCACTAATGTTGATAGCAACGGCAATATCATAAGCGCGGGGACAGGCAACTCGTTTGCGACATTTGACCCCATTTGTTTGGCTGAAACTTTGCTTGGCACGGTAACAAACGATGCAGGCGAAGCGCTGACCATTGCCAACGCGTTCCCTACTGTTGATGAATCTGACCGACAAGATATTGCCGCTGTCGACGTTGAAGAAAAAACCATTGCTGCCTACTTACAGGCCGACTACGACACCTTTATCAAGGACTATGGCGTAAGAGGTAATTTTGGCCTTCGTGTTGTAAGAACAGAAGTATCTTCATTGTCCTATCGTGGCCCGCTCAGAGCTACGCGAGATGAAAACGGGTTAATAACCGGCATCGCTCCCATAACCGATGAACTCATTCAAGTAGAAGGTGGTGGTGATTACACAGAGTTTTTACCTAGCTTTAACCTCATCGTTGATATTTCAGACGACGTCATGTTCCGCGGTGCGCTTTATCGCGGACTGTCTCGTCCAGATCCTTCAGACCTAGGTTTTGGCAGAAACTTCTTAGGTCTCGACGAAGACAGTGATACTGGCGAGATTTCAGACGCATTAGCACGTGCTGTCGCGGTAGGTAACCCAGTATTAGAGCCGTTCTTATCGTGGAACGTGGATACGGCAATCGAGTGGTACCCAAATGAAGATACCATTCTTGCCCTTGGTTTATATTACAAGAGCTTTGAAGGCGGCTTCTCAAATACGTCTCAAACTGAGATTTTTGAAGTCGATGGTGAAGAACTAGAAACGATTGTAACGGCACCGCAAACCAGCGATGACACCAGCACCATTTATGGGGCCGAGATTACCGCCACACATTCATTTTCATACTTAGACAATTGGCTGAGTGGTTTTGGTATTAAGCTTAGCTACAACTATGCAGATTCAAACTTTGAATTCGAAGATGAGAATTTTGGCGATTCTACTGTTATTGACCCCAGCACAGGAGACCTAATCTCACGCACGGGTATTGTCGCGCCAGCCAACCTCTTTGGCTTTTCTGAGCATGTACTATCTACACAGCTTTACTATCAATGGGAAGACCTTAGTGCTTCATTGAACTACAAGTACAGAAGTAACTACTTCCAGCAATTCGTAAATACCCCTGGCGCTATTCGCTTTATTGGCGACACAGAGGTATTTGAAGCACGTGTTTCTTATCGCCTCAATAGAAACTGGAAGTTCAGCTTAGAGGCTATCAACATATTTGACGAGCCAAGACGTCAATACCGCCCAACACAAGACAATTTTGCTGAGATTAACGTGTACGGCCCAAGGGTATTTGCTGGCGTTCAGTTCCGTTACTAGCATCGCTATTCACTGTGAGTATTTGGGCCTTAGGGCCCATTTTTTTGTTTGATTAAGGAGTGGTTATGGTACGTTTCATTGCACTTTTGCCTATGTTTGTATTGCTTAACGGATGCGGTGCTTCCTCATCATCAACATCTGTACAAACCCCTATCGATACCCCTACTCCACCATCATCAACGCCTCCTCAAGATAACAGTGCTAGCTGCAGCTATCAGCCTATTTCAGTTATCAACGCGTTTGCGTCAGAAGAAGATGAACGCTACGTATCTTCACTGGCCGTGGACAATGACACTGCGTATACATCTCGTTGGCAGTCAACGGGAACCGGCAATACACTGACACTGGAACTGGAAACCGAAGAGCAAGTCGGTTCCCTACAAATAAAATGGTATCAAAGCGAAATACGCACCTACAGGTTCACTATTGAAACCTCACTCGATGGAAATTCGTGGCAATCACAGCAGTCTAATATTGACTCTAACCCTCAACTAGCCGGGTTTGAACTCTATGCCCTGCCCACACTTGTCAATGCGCGTTTTGTTCGCATAACCAGCTTTGGCAACAACGAAAATAATGACAATGCAATTGTAGAAGTTGATGTGTTCAACTGCGCTGAAGGCGATGGCGAGATATCCTCAACCACCACCGACTCAATCGGCATAGATTTACAAGACTGGTATCTCAGCATACCCACTGACGACGATAATTCTGGTACCGCCGACAATATCAGTGAGAGCAGACTAGCCAATGGCTTCACGCACTCTGAATACTTTTACGTAAGCAAAGATGGCGCACTGGTCATGCGTTCACCAACAGTTGGCTTTAAAACATCTACAAATACAAATTATGTGCGTGTTGAATTGCGAGAGATGCTACGACGCGGAAACACCGATATAAGAACGCAGGGCGTCAATAAGAACAATTGGGTTCTCTCCTCTGCAACACAGTCGAATCAAGACAAGTCGGGCGGTATAGACGGTCGATTACACGTATCCATGTCCGTCGACCAGGTCACCACAACCGGCGAAAATTACCAAATAGGTCGTGTCATTATTGGTCAGATTCACGCCAACGACGATGAGCCAGTACGTTTATACTATCGCAAGCTTCCCAATAATAACCTTGGTTCTATTTACTTCGCCCATGAACGACGCGCCAACGTCTCTGACGGGACAGATAAAGAAGAGATTTGGATAGAAATGATTGGTTCAAGAGAAAGCAACGCGCCAAATCCGACAGACGGCATAGCCCTTAATGAACGCTTCTCTTACACCATTGATACACAGGGCAATACACTCAATGTAACCATATCAAGAGACGGAAAATCTGACGTAACACGCTCTGTGAATATGGAAAACAGTGGTTACGATGAAGAAGACCAATATCTATACTTTAAGGTCGGCGTTTATCATGTAAACAATTCAGCTGAAGAAGGAGAGCGCGCGGTCGCTAGCTTCTATGCAATAGACAACGAACATGAAGGCTACCAGCCACGCTAACAAAATACGCTTTAATTCGTTCTTAGGTGGCTCAGCGAATAAAGATCTCTGGTCTGGCTACTTTTCTTTCTTACTTCTTCAAGTGCCTGGGCCTCACTCGCGGCAAATAGTGCATCAATAAGGCGGTTAAAATGCGCGTGCATTGCCGCTCTTGCAGCCTGCGAGTTTCTTGCTTTTAAACTCTGAAAAATTTGATTGTGTTCTTCCAATCTGTCTTGATCAGATTGGCTACAAACACTGTTATACGCTTGTATGATTTGTGGTTGTGAATCCCTTAAAGACCAGAATTTATTAACCGCTAACAAGATTGCTTTGTTTCTCGTAGATTTGGAGATGATGATATGAAAGTCGCGATCAGCTTCCTCAGCATCAACGCCGGTTCTCATCGCTTCCAGTGTTTTCTCTAGCGCTTCAAGCTCTTCGTCGGTAATAGACAACGCAGCCAATGCCGCAGCCTCACCTTCTACTAAAGCACGAGCTTGAGTGAGTTCAAACGCACTGATTTGCTCAGTAGTGCTATCTTCTTTATCGTTTGGTTTATCAAGAACGTAAACACCAGAGCCAGTCTTTACCTCAACGTGTTGTAGCACTTCTAACGCAATAATCGCCTCGCGAATTGTCGGGCGACTAACATCAAAGGTTTCGGCAAGCTCGCGTTCAGCGGGCAAACGCGTCCCTGGCGGATACAACCCAGAAGCAATTAATGCCTTAATTTTTTCTGCAATTTGCCAGAACATACGACGATTTTTCATGTTCGAAACCTTTTAATTTTAACGCTGTGTATCTTACACGCTATATGTGTATTCACCATTAGCCTAAACAGGCTTTTAAAGCATCGACTGTGATGCTAAATGACCTTAACACTATTACCAATATATACCGCCAATATACACGCAATTGGTAATATTTCAATTCGAGCTAATGAACCATTACAACAAGCTAAATTTAAATTTAATTTCAACAACTTATCAGTATAGATTTCATATCCTTAGTACAAAATAACTAGATATCACCGCTCAATTTGTAGCTAAGACGGCATGTTTGGTCATACAAACTAGCTGGTGAATAGGCAGAGCAAGCCAACATAAGGCCGCTCCACCTTAAGTCGCTACGAATTTGCTGCTAGGCAAGACTGCGTAATTGCATCCCAGTTGCCTTCATTTACCCACTCTTTTTGCGCTACCCAAGTTCCACCAACGGCAAACACATTTGGCAAGGAAAGATAGTCCATCTTGTTTGCCTGGTTAACGCCACCGGTTGGACAGAAAGTGACACTGCGAAAAACGGAAGACACAGCGCGCAAAAACGGTGCTCCACCAGAGAGTGAAGCAGGGAACAACTTTTGCTCAGTAAAACCAGCCTCAAGTGTCATAAGGATATCGGCAGTATTTGACA
>CAYVST010000139.1:0-8150 GCA_964454185.1 uncultured Alteromonas sp. | reverse complement strand
TTTGGTCAAATAATGTGACGTTGAACGCGCCATCTTTGAACCTGGCTTTCATACCTAGCTCGTAAACCGTCGACTCCTCAGGCCCTGCAAAGCGTGTACCATAGCTCTGATTAGGCTGCGTTAAGTTAGCCGCTTCAAGCGCACTTTGATCGGTTGCGAAAGGACGAGTGTCACGAGATAAGTTCCAAGAAGACGCTTTAAAACCTGTAGCTGCGGTAGCAAAAACGTTAATATTCTTGTTCACCTCATAAGCAAAACGCGCACTCCACGTTACCTTGTCGTCATTGGTGTTGCCGTTTTCAACGGAATTCGGGAAGGTTAGCTGAGGCGGTAAAAACTGCACGCCTTGTAATGTGGGAATAAATGGCGCTAACGCCGGAACTGCCGTTGGCAGCGGTACACCAAAGACAGTTGGCGTATTAATAAAGTCAATTGATGACAAGACCTCTGTATTAACTTGCTCTATCGATACATCTTTTTCGTCCTCGGTGTAGCTCACACCAAAGGTACCAGTTAAGCGGTCAGAGAAGTGATAATCCAGGTTTAAGAAAATCGATAACGCGTCGTTTTCTTGTAAAAACTCACTATTTACAAATTGATCTGAGCCGAAGAATGTACCAGGCGCCTGCCCATAAAGTGGTTCAAACGTACCTAAGAAGCCATTTGGAAATACTGCTTCAAACGGCAGAGGTGCGATGGCTTGAGCCACACCAGCGTTAAGCAATACGTCAAAGAATGGACGTACTGATGAACCGTAGAATAGGGTATCGCCTGTATCAACCTCTTCCGAGAAGTAGAACATGCCTACCATCCAATCAAGCTTGTTATCGCCTGTTGATGTTAAGCGGAATTCTTGCGTGAAAGTGTCAATATCGGTATGGCCTTCTTCAGAAAGAATGTCCAACGACGTGTAATCAACATCGGCAAAGTAATTCGATTTATTGTTTCGGTATGCGCTGATAGAGGTGAATGAGAACCTTTCAAAGTCCACATCAAGTTGTAATGACACCCCACCATCTTCAACTTGGTTATTGGGGTTGAAATTGAGCGCAGACTCGTACGCGAATGGATCATCGGTATCAAGTACCGTACCGCCAAGCGCTCTCACTACGCCGGTTGTTGGTCCATTGATAAAATCAGCAACGGTACAACAGCGTTCATCAATTTCGCTGTAATCGGCGATAAGGCGTAGTCTTACGTCTGAGTTTGGCTCGTACAGTGCTTGACCGCGCACGTTCCAACGGTCTCTGTTATTTAGCTCGTCAATACCATCAACAACACTGTCCGTATATCCATCGCGCTTGTTAATACCGCCCGACACACTAAATGCCAGTTCGTCTGTAATGGCGTTAGTGTAGTAACCCCTTAGTAGGCGCTGATTGAAGTTACCCACACCCAACGTAATTTTACCTTCTTGACTGAAAGATGGCGCATCTGTCCTGATACTAATTACACCTGCCGAGGCATTTTTACCAAACAAGGTACTTTGAGGGCCACTTAACACTTCCACCTGCTGTACACGCGGTAGGTCTCCAATTTGCGCGGCGGCACGTGAACGATATACGCCATCAATAAACACGCCAACAGAAGGCTCGATACCTGTGTTGTTAGTACCGTTACCAAAACCGCGAATAGAAAAGTTGGTATTCGTTGAACGCTGAAGCGGCGTAACGCGCAGCGTAGGGACAAGTGCCTGCATATCTTGAATGTCGAGCACTTGAGTTTGTTCAATGGCCTCACCACTGGTTACTGAAACCGCTATCGGCGTTTCTTGCAGTCCAGTGCTTCGCTTTGATGCGGTAATTAAAATCTGTTCTACCAGGTCATCTTCATCTGGCTGTGGTGTTTCTTGTGAAATAGCAGCGTGGCTGGTTAAGCCTAAGCTAAGCGCGATAAGGGTTGCAGCATGTTTGCGTTTAAAGTTTGAGGGTAAGCGTTTACTCATTTTTATTCTCTTACTTATTATTGTGCTTATATATATTTCGTGCAGTTATCCACAGTAACAGCTAGCGAACGGCTCATTAGGTGTGGGGAAACTACAATAACCAAGTAAGAAAACGAATGTAAACACAATGTTTACAAAATGTTACTCTATAGTGAGCATTAGTTTGAAAAATATACGCACAAGAACAGGTGTTGCGCGGCCTGTAGCGAATTTTTCAAGAGTTGCTCAATTCTATTAAAAATTTGAATAGTGGTGAATTAGTGTCATAGATGGGTAGGTTTGACGTGTATTCACCAATTTTGACATTCCCAATGCGAAAGCTTACTCAAGAAGCACTATTTTCGCCGAGCGACTGTTTTGAGTTTGAAATAGCCACTGTTCACCAAATACACCAATAAGGTGGTCAGCATTGGGTGGGATCTCAATACGTGACGCGGCAGATACGCTACCGTTGAAGGTGAATAGTTGACGACCAACTTGAAACACAACAAGGCCATCTAACGGAAAATAACGACCCGTGCTTTGCGCGAATAATGGATGAGTAAACAACTTACCTCTCCAGCTGAGCTTGTCTTCAAAGCCAAAAATAAGCTGGTCGTTATTGTCTAATGTAGCGGCAAAATTCACCCCGGTTTGGGCTAATTGAGTAAACTGCTGTGTGGCTATATCTAGCTTTTCGAAGTACGAAGTATTGTTGTTCTTTGTGGTTACAAGCAGGCTGTCTTCTTTTGAATACCAGTCAAGAATTGACGTAAATCGTGACGGCATTGTAAAACGACGGGTCGTTTGTGACGCCAAATCGTAAATGATAATGTCATTTTCAAATGCAAATGCGACGCGACGGCTATTTTTATCCCAAACAGGTGCTCGGTAAATAGGCTTGTTCTCTTCGTTGTTGAACACGTTTATCGCCACCACACTGTTGGTGTTCAAAGCTGATGCATCATTCGTCGGTGCATAGCTTGCAACAATGACCTCTTGAACGCCTGAGCGTGCGCTTACGTACGCTAGGTATCGACCATTAGGTGAGACTGACGCTAAATGGTCTTCTCCAGCAGAGTCGACCACCAGCCCACTCTTAAGACTATTCGCATCTAGGCCAACGATATCAGTATCATACTCTGTCATCGACATAGCAATTTGCCCCGTATTTGGCGCTGCAACCGGGTTAAATAAGCGCATAAAGTGATTCACAGGTAAGCGTGTTTTGTGGCCTTTTTTATCGAGTAAATAAAGCCTGTTAAGATGGTGTACTATCAGATTGTTATCGTCATACCAGTTTAACTCAGTGAACCCTAAGGGTAAGGTTGCAAAAGGCTCACTGAGTGTATCGGTCAATAAGTCAAACGTTCTAAGCTCGATGTTGTTCGCATTGCTTTCACCTGCAATAGCAAACTCTGCTTTATCTGGTGACAATGCAAACCGATAAGGGGTAAACGATGACGTGCTTTTAAGTACAGTCGACACCGTACTGGTCAACAAATCCAGCTTATACAGCGCCGATGTGGGTGATTGATTTAGCGGAACTTGTGCTGCTGAAAAGTAGAGTGAACCACTGTGTAAGAAAAGCCGCCATATCTCGTTAGTGCCGTCATGACGGTAAACATCAACTGCTGTTTTTGTACTGAGATCCAGCTTTCCAATGAGATCGTTGCCACGTTCACGCTTCAAATAAAATAGGCTCAGGCCGTCGTCAGACCACGTTATTGCTTGGTAGTTATCCTCACTTTCCAGTAACACTTGCTGCGTATTGTGTTCAATATCAGCCATTATGATTTGGTTAGCATTTTCAGTTTGCCTAATAAAGGCAAGCTGACGTTCATTCTTTGAAAACACAGGGTAAAAGTCGTAATGCGACGAAGATGTAATAACTTTAAGGTTCCCTTCAATAGAAAGGCTTGTAGAAGATTTTTCACTACCTGTTATCAGCCACATAAGCCCAGCACCGATAAGCAACATTACAACCAAGGCGACTACGCCAGCCCTCAATTTTGTGTTTGTTGCCGTTTGCGCATTGTTGGCCTGTGGCTGCACATCTAAGCTATAGCCTCGTTTAGGATGGGTTTTTATAAATAGCGGCTGCTTTGCATCGTCACCCAATGCCTTTCGCAGCTGAGCGATACAGCGCTGCAACACACCTGGATTAAAGACGCCATTGGGCCAAACCGCACTAAAAAGACTTTCTTGAGAAACAACGCTCAGCGGCGTTTTTGCCAAATGAACGAGTACTGCCATTGCCTTAGGTTCAACACAGTGAACCGTGTCGTGAGTCACGACTTCGCCACGGCTTACATCTATTAAAATACCGTTTAAGTAAAACTTATCCATTATATTTCAAACCACAAAAAAACAACGTAACCTTTTGAAAATTAGGGACATCAGGTTTTCCTCAGAGAAAAAACAGCCTTCCCCTATGGGCAAAAAGCGAAGTCCATGCAAAAAGCTAAGCCTCGTCTAATAAAAAGGAAAGTTAAATGAGACTAATGAAATTAGCGATGCTTGTCACTTTTGTATTTGGTAGCGCTGCATCGGCTTGCAATCACAAACCTTACAACGAGGTACTCAAGAGCTTTGAAAAAGCACAATCACCTGGAACCGCAGTGCTTATTGCCCAAGGTGAAACGGTACACTGCCACACCGCCATTGGGCTTGCCAATATTGAACTGGACATGCCTTTATCCGTCGACCATGTCTTTGAAATTGGCTCCATAACCAAACTTTTCACTGCTACGGCTATATTGTTGCTAGAGCAAGATGGAAAACTGTCTAGGACAGACGACATTACGCGCTATATATCGGGTATCGATTCTCTGAAATCAACGGTAACTATTGAGCATCTGCTAACCCACACCTCTGGCTTGGTTGATACCATCAATACACAAGCATTTCTCGAAACACGAATACAGGAGCCAAGTAATTTAAGCAAAGTGATTGACACTTTTAAAAATGGGCATTGGCAATACAAACCTGGTGAAAATGTGATTTACAGTAATGCGGGTTACAGCATGCTGAGTCATATTATTGAACGTGTAAGTGGATTGAGCTACATCCACTATTTACAGCAGCGTATTTTTACACCTCTCTTCATGGCGCGCACGCAACAAGCAACATTCGACATAGTTAAAAACAAGGCCACGGGCTACACATTTGATGGCGCAAAGCCAAGGCAGCATGATTTTCTCGACTGGCGATGGGCATATGGCGCGGGAGATTTATTGTCTACTGCTTCCGACTTGAAAATATTTTACACTGCATTAATGAACAAGAAACTGCTTAATGAAACCCAGCTACAAAAGTTGCTGCAGCCGATTACACTGAATGACGGTACAAAGATAGAGGGAGCTTACACCTTTTCTATTAGTACCCATAAAGGCAAGACGATGTACAGAATGAACGGCTCTACTTTAGGGTTCTCGAGCCATACTATTTATATACCGCATAGTCAGACATTCATTGCAGTTTTAAGCAATAGTGACGGCGTTAACGGCGGAAGCTGGGTTGCCCCTTTTGAAATAGGTTCCAGATTGTTATCAGTACCATTGCATTTTACCGTTAAAGAATAAGTGATATCGGATGCCGTACAATAAATCGGCATCCGCATTATACTGCGCGTGTAGATAAAAAGAGGGCGTTATGACTTATATCTTTGGACGATTTCATTAACCGCAACGGTTTCATCTTCAACGGTCTTGGCTAACGCCAACACTTTCTCGTTGTCTTTTACATTGTCCATTGCCACCTCATTGATATGAATTATACCACTGGTGATAGACTCGACGGCTTTAGTTTGTTCTTTAGAGCTCTCGTCAATTAGCCTGGTAGACTGATTTATCTCAGCAATCATTTCGTCTATCAGTGTCAACGATTCGTTAATCTCGTAGGCCTGTGCAGCAGCATCTGACGACTGGCTATGGCTGCGGCTTATCATGTCGGCGGACTCAGCAGCACTCT
Source organism: uncultured Alteromonas sp. (assembly GCA_964454185.1). GTDB lineage: Bacteria > Pseudomonadota > Gammaproteobacteria > Enterobacterales > Alteromonadaceae > Alteromonas. The sequence continues at coordinate 2,254 of CAYVST010000139.1, read as the reverse complement.
CTAGTAGCTCTTCTACAAAAGAAGCTATATCCCCGGTTGCCTGCTGGGTGCGACTGGCTAGGCTTCTTACTTCATCAGCCACAACCGCAAACCCTCTGCCCTGCTCTCCTGCCCGTGCAGCTTCAATCGCCGCATTAAGCGCCAGTAAATTCGTTTGCTCTGCAATACCTCTAATTAAACCGACCATAGAGGATATGCTTTCTACTTTTTCATTGAGCGTTTTGAGTTTACTGACCGTGTGCTCCATATCTTGACTGGTTTGGGCTATTAGTTTGACTGCACTTGCCACCTTGTCTTTGCTCAGGTGCGACTCTCGTGACGCACTTTCGGTTCGAGACACATTGCCCTCAATGATTTGGCCTACGCTTTGAATACTGTATTGCAACTGCTCAGCTGAGGCCGCTATTTGACTAACTTCTTGCTGCAACGAAGCCAGTGATTCTTGGTTGCTTCCAATAGACTGTGCTGTTACCGCCGACGAATTTTTAATGTTGGCTGACCGCTGTTTAAACAGCATCAGATCTTCAAAGAATGTACGAGTCAGTTTATTGATATCGCCAGCCGCCGTTCCCAGCTCATCGCGACTGATGATGTCAATTTCATCTTTAAGATCGCGCTCTTCTAACGCTATTCTTATTCCCTTTTCAATGTGAAGGCTTTGTCTCTTTCGAAGTGATACTGCCTTAAACAATAGGAAGGTAACTAATAGCCCAACGAAAAGTACAATGAGTTCAATCGTTAAAGAAACGAGGGAACTGGTGTGCTGACTTGACGCCTCGTCCTGTGTTGTAAGCAACAATTCATCTTCTAACGCTTTCAGCTCATTTATTCGCGCAGTTGCGGCAGCAAACCACGCAGCAGGGTCACTGGTAAAATTAGCCTCTTTTTGCCTTGCTTCTTCTCTGTAAGGGTCTACCATCATTATCGCTGGTTTTAATAAGGACTGCTTTACAAGTGAAGACATGTCTTCGGGCAAAATGCCTAACGACAAGGCAAGATAAACTTCCTGTTTTGTTAGCAAAGTTTGAAAACGACTTCTTAACGCACTATTCATGCTGCCGGAAGAAAAAACATTAGTTAGCACTGCACGCTCAATCCCTGAACTTTCTTTCGCACTAGACAGATAAAGAACACCACTGAGCGATTTTGAAATTGAATCGCTGCTAGTTCCCTTAACACCAATTAGCAGGGTATCTAAGCCCATAACGTTAATTTTGGTATAGGCTTTAAGTGCACGGGATAGCGCAATATCAAGATTATCAACTTGAGCTCTGAGGGAAGGCAGAATAGTTAACTCGTTAAGGATGATGTTAGCATGTTTTAAAAGTTGCCCATGAACGGCATTAGATTCGACGCTTTTTGAGAATGCCTTGGTCGCTTTGTCTACTAACGCTCGCTGCGCCTTAAGTTCATTGCGAAACTTAGCACCTTTTGCACCAAGATATCCGGCGGTAAGCCCTCGCTCTTTTTGGACTTCGTGAACCAGTGATAACGCTAGCTTTGAAATATCAACGACTTCAATAGCTAAGCGGTTATCCTTCATCGAGGAATAGGCTTGTATTGCATCGTAAGTAACAATAAAAGATAGAAGCAAACAGGGAATAAACAACGCTTTAGATAGGTATTGAGAAACGAGCTTTGATAGAACAGTCATCAGCTACCTCAGAATGCGGAATATAATCAAAACATTATTTAGCACAGTACTTTGTTATTACTCAAAATTCCAACAAAATTGTTTAAAAATGGTCCAACCAGAGAGAAAGCCATTGGTTGTTCGTTTTGTTTTCTTGACTGTATCACCTTACTCCCAAATGACTATTCATTTATGAATAGCTGTCATTCCGTTTTATGTAATAGGCAGAAGACTAAAGATCCCTCATCATAGACACTTAAAAAAATACCAACTATCAGTAAATGCTTGATTCACATAGTAACGCTAATAAATGAGCTTTTTTCACGCATAGTGTATCGCTGCATTTAATAATGCTTATTGATAGTAGACTCAAGCGCATGTAGGTCAAAATAGATTAAGAGCAACATTACATCAATGTTGTTATATTGCGAGATAATAGAGCACTAATTTTCTTAACTGTCTAATTTTATTGTATTTACGAACTGGGAATAACGAATGAATAAATTTGCAGCCATGCTATTTTTCGTGTTTTCGACACAAGTTAGCGCTGACACCCACTGTGATAGTCAGTGTCAATTAACCCTAATCAAAGACTACTATCAAAAAATAAACCTTTCTGTT
>CAYVST010000138.1:0-8165 GCA_964454185.1 uncultured Alteromonas sp. | reverse complement strand
TTTGTGCCAGCTCATCTGGGTCAATTTTATCCAACGTGTCATCAGGCGTATGGTGTAGGTCAAAATAATCATGACCATTTTGATTTAGCCTGATTGTGGGAACGCCTTTTGCTGCAAGCGGGATAATATCTGGGCCGCCGCCCGCAACCTCTGAACCGCCTCGAACAATGCCAAGTGGTGACAGTATCTTTGCAATCTCATCCACCAATGCCGTTGCGTCAGGATTTACATTAGAGACAATTTGCCAAATGGTTTGCGCGCCAAAATCAGATTCAGTCGCCAACACGTGATTGCTCAAGTCGTTTTCATGTTGTTTGGCGTATGCAAACGCCCCTAGTAGGCCTACTTCTTCAGCACCAAACATAACAACGCGGATGGTGCGTTTTGGGCGTTCTGGTAGAGAAGCAATGAGGGCTGCAGCAGCTGTAGTGATAGCAATACCTGCACCATCATCAACGGCACCAGTCCCTAAGTCCCAGCTATCTAAGTGACCGCCAATAAGCACGATTTCTTCTGGTTTTTCACTGCCGATGAGGTCGAGAATAACGTTGCCGCTATCCACTTCGCCTTTCCATTTTGACTCAGAATGAAGTGATAGCGTTAATGTGTTCCCCAAATTGTGTAGTCTGCGAAGGTGATCGGCATCTGGGTTTGAAATGGCGATAACAGGTATTTCTGCCCATTTGTCGTTATCGGCACTCATCATGCCTGAATGAGGGAAGCGATGCGAGTCAGAGCCAACTGAGCGCACAACAAGTGCTTTGGCACCGCCTCGTTGTGCATGCTGCCAGCCTACGCGGCGACGTTGGTTGGCTTGAGAATATCCAGCGCCAGTTTGGCTTTTTACCATAGCGTCGCCATCAACAAATGCGATTTTTCCTTTAAGTGAATCATCTGCAATTTCCGTTAATGCGTGAATATCGCGAAAGTAAACCACATCCGCATCAATTTGCGTTTTAGAAGGCGCTGCTCCGCCAAGAGCTGTGCCGTAAAGTGCTTGCTGATAGGGTGCAGTCATTGAGATATGCAAATGACCTCGGTCCCAAAATGGCATGGTGAATTCTTCGATGCCCACTCTATCAAAGCCGAGTTTTTGCCCTAATTTTACGCCCCAGTCGCGCGCGCGCTTTTCTGCTTCTGAGCCGCCCAAACGCGGTCCAATTTCAGTGGTGAGTGATTCGACAATGTTGTAACCCACATCGCTTTTTAATGCCTTTTGAATGAGTGCTTCAGCATTTTTTCTTTGCATATCAGTGATAGGGGATGTTTCAGCGAAAACGCCAAAAGCGCAGGCGCTCGCGAGTGCACCACACGCTAATTGCTTAGCAATAGTCGTCAATCGAGACATGTGTTCTCCGGAAATTGTTTTTGTCGTCTTAGTTTGCTTACAAAAAGTAACCATAAAGCCTTTACAATATCGGCTTGATAAAAGCGCTACGTGTTACTTTCTCTTTTTCTTCAACGCAATTTTTTGCTTTTTTTCTTGTTCTTTGAGTACTTCGTTTATAAAGCTCTTTCTGCCAAATTGACGTGTGATAATACATTTATTCAAATCGAAACCACGGGCAGGGCAGTACTCCCTTCCATAAAGAATAATGAGCAGATGCAAGTCGTTCCAACGTTCTTTAGGAAAAAGTCGTTTGGCGTCGCGTTCTGTTTGCTCGACACTTTTTCCATTAGATAGCCCCCATCGGTACATTAAGCGATGTATGTGCGTATCAACAGGAAATGCTGGAATACCAAAACCTTGTGACATAACCACTGCAGCGGTTTTGTGGCCTACTGCGGGCATGGCTTCTAGGGCCTCAAAGCTCGCAGGAACAATGCCATTATGAAGTTTGATAATCATATCAGATAGGTGCCAAATACCTTTCGATTTCATCGGAGAAAGGCCGCAAGGACGAATAATGTCCTGGATCTCTTCAATGCTCATTAAAACCATATCAAATGGGTTATCCGCGCGAGCAAATAGTTTTGGTGTGATCTGGTTAACCCTTTCATCGGTGCATTGCGCCGAAAGAAGAACAGCAATTAGCAGGGTATAGGGGTCTTTGTGGTCTAAGAAAGTCGGGATTTCTGGGTAGAGTTCATCCAAAATGCGAATAATCTCGCTGACTTTCTCTTGCTTTGATAAGGGCTTTTGGGTTTGCACTTCTTCAGTCATCTTCGTACTTTGTATATGTGGTAAAAAGGTTAGCTTTCAGCCGTAACTCTTGCGCGTTCCGCTTTGACTGTTGGTACTTGAGCTCGTGAAGCTAGCCTCGCGTCTATCACGTTTTTGAAAGCGATAAGTAATCCCATGCCTAAAAATGCCCCGGGTGGCAAAACAGCAAGCAAGAAGGGATTCTCAGTGGCAAATAAGGTTATTGTCCAGTTTTCGGCAATGCTACCGAACAGTCTGTCCGCACCAGAAAACAATGTTCCCGTTCCAAGTATTTCACGCATACCACCAAGAATGACGAGCACAACAGTAAAGCCTATACCCATCATCAAACCGTCAAACGCCGAGGCCAGTGGCGTATTTTTTGACGCAAAAGCCTCTGCGCGCCCAATAATGGCACAGTTGGTCACAATTAACGGAATAAATATGCCAAGAGCCAGGTAAAGATCATAGGTATACGCATTCATCAATAGCTGCACGATTGTCACGAAGGCTGCGATAATCATGACAAAAATCGGAATACGAATTTCGTTTCTGACAATGTTGCGTACAAGAGATACCGTAACGTTACTGCCAATTAGCACAAGCATAGTCGCGAGGCCTAATCCCAAACCATTAATAAAGGTTGCAGTTACAGCCAAGAGTGGGCACAAGCCAAGTAGTTGAACCAGTGCAGGGTTATTTTTCCACAGCCCTTGTATAGAGAGGTCTTTATAATCAATCATCGGCAAGGTTCTCTTTTGTCTCTTTGGCGTTCGATGTTTCTGGCGCTTCTCTATATTCAAGTATTGGGCTGCCGCACATATTTTTCGCTGCAAAAAGCTTATCTTTCTGTGTTTGTGCGTAAGACAAGGCTCGCTGCACGGCACTCACTACGGCGCGGGGCGTAATCGTTGCTCCAGTGAATTGATCAAAATCCCCGCCGTCTTTCTTCACTTTCCACGAAGAGAGCGCTTCGCTATCAAACGACTTGCCGGCAAAAGTCGTGATCCAATCACTAATGGCAAGCTCTATTTTGTCGCCTAACCCCGGTGTTTCTTTATGTTCAATAACCCGCACACCCAGTACGGTCATGTCGATACTAACACCAATGACCAAATCAATGTTGCCGCTATACCCATCCGGCGCAGTCGCTTCGAGTACCAGCGCGCTTGGCGCATTATTTTGGCGAGCTCGGTAAACTTTATAGCCCTCTTTTGGCCCCAATGCTTGGTCACTTACCAACGTGCAGTCGGCATATAGCGCATTGTTGTGATAACGTTGAGGAACGACTTCATTTAAAACGCTGAGTAATTTTTGCTTTCTTTTTTCTTCGATTGTGTCCTTGGTACCAAAAAAGGTGACGGCGATAAGCGTCGTAGTGATTACCGCAAAGGCACCCAGCATGGTGCCGTTTTTAACTAGACTGTCTTTTAGCATCATACGTTACCTTTACTTACTTGCGGCCCGCTCGGGCGGCATTCTTGCCGTAGACCCGTGGACGTGTGTAATAGTCAATAAGCGGAACTGCCATGTTCATAATGATAACGGCGAAGGCCACGGCGTCAGGATAACCTCCAAAGCATCTAATAATGACGACCCAAAAACCAATAGCTGCACCAAATACAATGCGCCCTTTAGGAGTGGTTGAAGCTGAAACTGGGTCGGTCGCGATAAAGAATGCACCCACTATGACTGCGCCGTTTAACAAGTGAAAAACAGGAGACGCGAAATAGTCGCCATTTACTAAATGTAAAAGTGTTGCACAAACAAAAACGCTGGCTAACATGCTTCCAGGGATATGCCAGCTAATAACCTTAGTTTTCCACAAGAAAAGGCCACCAACTAAGTACGCCAGACTGACTGCACCCCAACCAGTGCCTGCTGCTTCAAATAGACCACCACTAAAAATGGGTTTTGCGAGTGATTCACTGTATGTCATGCCTTGGGTGAGGTCTGTCTTTAGTGTGTCCAGAGGCGTCGCCATCGTCACGCCATCGGCGATAGTTTTTAATTGGGTAACGTCATACCCGCCTGTAGTAAAACCGGTAAAAATAAGTGACAGCGAATCAAAGAACCCAGGTACTATGGCCGCTTGTGAAGCCGTTGGTAACCATAGACTCATTGCGCCTGGGAATGAAATTAGCAAGACAACATAGGCTATCATCGCGGGATTAAAAATATTGAAACCGAGGCCACCGTACACTTGTTTGGCAACAGCGATAGCAAAAAATACACCCACAACTGTCATCCACCATGGTAGCGTAGGGGGAATGCTAATTGCTATCAGCAGAGCCGTTAGAATGGCACTGTAATCAGTTAACGTTCTTTCTACTGGACGTTTGCGGGCATATAAAATAACCCCTTCTATCAACAGTGCACTTACAACGGCGATCACAGCCTGAATTAACATGCCCCAGCCGAAGTATACAGATTGCGCAATCATGCCGGGTATCATGGCATAGATCACCATTCGCATTACTTGCCCTGTATCGCGTTTTACCCGTTGATGTGGTGAGCTTGACAGACTTAACTTCATTACGATTTGTTCTCTTGTTCCGCAGCCGCCTTTTTCGCTTTAGCTTTTGCAATAGCTGCGGCGATACGTGCTTTCTTCTCATCGGCAGGTGATTTTACGTCTTCTGCCACGGCTCCAATGCTTTGCGTTTCTTGCATTTCTCTCGGTGCTTCATCACTCTGGAAATGCGCAGCGTGTTGTTGTGCCTTTTTCGCCTTTGCCTTGGCAACGGCTGCCGCAATGCGCGCTTTTTTCTCGTCAGCATTGGTATCACCAGAGGTGTGATCGTCACGGCTTTGCACAACGTCGTTTTGCTGTTGCGCAGCTTTCTTGGCTTTCGCCTTTGCCACTGCCGCGGCAATGCGCGCTTTTTTATCATCATCTGGTGTAGTAGGGCGTTCATTCTCAGTTAACACCGAGCTGCTTGTCCCGTTGCTTACGTCCGATGCAGTGTTAGCAGATGCCAGCGCCTCTTTTTTGGCTTTTGCTCTTGCAACTGCGGCAGCAATTTTTGCTTTTTTATCATCTTGCTCTACGGGGGCTGTATCTGACGATGGGGGATTGTCACTTTGCCCCACACTTTCACTATTACTGACGCTCGCTTTGGCGGCTTTTTTGGCTTTAGCTCTTGCAATAGCGGCAGCAACTTGCGCTTTTTTGTCATCAGGTGCAGGCGCATTTGTTTCGCTGCCTACTGGCGGTGACGCGTTTGCTTCGTCATTAGCTGTGGCTTGAAGTGCAGCTTTCTTCGCTTTAGCGCGAGCAAGCGCTGCCGCCACTTTGTCTTTGGCCCCTCCCACCGAAGTTTCATCCGGCACCATGGCCTGATTAGCGCGTAGCTCTTTCGCTTTATTGGCCGCTAAACGTGCTTCTTTGGCTTTCCTATGTTTCTCTTCGCGCTCTCGTTTTTCCCTCTCTAAGCGTTCATTACGGGCCTCGAAGCGTTGTTTGGCTTTTTCCGCTTTATTTTTCTCATCGCGCTGCAGCCGAATTTCAGCTTTCGCTTGACGGTAGTAATGCACTAACGGAATTTCACTTGGGCAAACATAGGCGCACGCGCCGCACTCAATACAGTCAAACAAGTCGTATTCTTCGGCTTTGTCATACTCTTTTGCTTTCGCATGCCAGAACATTTGCTGTGGCAATAGTGATGCTGGGCAGGCGTCAGCGCATGCACTGCAACGAATACAAGGACGTTCAGCGTTGTCATCAACAAGTTCTTTTTTCGCAGGAACGAGCAAACAGTTGGTGGTTTTTACAACAGGTATCGTCGCATCAGAGAGCGTAAATCCCATCATCGGGCCACCCATAATGACTTTTGGTGCTTTTTGCTTTTTGGGATTATATTGCGCTTCGTTTAGTAAATGCGATACTGGCGTTCCCAGCAAGGTTTTGAAATTTCCTGGCGCGTCGACCGCCTCACCTGTTACCGTGACAATTCGGTCAATCAAAGGTTTTCCATTTAAAATGGCGTCGGCAATGGCATAACACGTGCCGACATTAAACATAACCACACCAATGTCAGACGGTAACCCGTTCCTTGGCACTTCGCGACCTGTTAGTACTTGTATAAGCTGTTTTTCCCCGCCGGCTGGGTACTTGGTTTCTACGCTTACCACGCGATAGTCTTGCTTGTCTTGGCATGCAATATTTAAGGCTTCAAGTGCCTCGGGTTTGTTGTCCTCTACCGCGACTATTATGGCTTTCGGGCTAATAAGGTGGGTAAGAATATCCAAGCCTTGTCGAATCTGCCATGCAAATTCGCGCATTAATCGGTCGTCTGACGTTATATAAGGTTCGCATTCGATTCCGTTTAAAATCAAAAACTCAACGGGTTTGGATGTTGACGTTTTGATATGAGTGGGGAACCCCGCACCTCCCATACCGGAAATGCCAGCTTGGCAAATGGTTTCAATAAGCGTGTTTTTGTCAACGTCGCTGTAGTGAGAAAGCGGTGAAAGCTCACACCATGTGTCTTTCCTGTCCGGTTTCAAACTTATGCACATTTCCGTTAGTCCACTTGGGTGAGCGACTACGTGAGGGGCAATTGCAACAATCTCGCCAGAGGTGGGGGCGTGAACTGGCACTGAAAAAGGAGAAGAACTCTGAGAGAGAATCTCGCCCTTAAGTACATGTTGACCAACCTCTACACTGCAAATGCCGTCAGAACCAATATGTTGGCGTAACGGAATAACCAGAAGTTCAGGAAGCGATGGCTGCTTTATCGGCGTTGTGTTAGACAGTTGTTTTTTGTCATCTGGGTGAACACCGCCGGGGAAAGAGAACATCTTTCCGTTATTAAGGTTTTCAATGACTGAATCGAAACTAGGGTACATCACAACTTAAGACACCATTTTGACAGGAATATCACCTTTAGGTGACGAGGTAAAATCCCACTTCCACGTTGATGTGGTCTGTACGATTGGCACCATGTCGATGCAATCGACGGGGCAAGGGTCAACACAAAGATCACAGCCTGTACATTCATCAGTGATAACGGTATGCATATGCTTTGCTGCGCCTAAAATTGCATCAACTGGGCACGCTTGAATGCATTTAGTACACCCTATGCATTCGTCTTCTCGTATGAACGCCACCTTTTTCACGTCTTCTTCACCGTGGGCGGCGTCGAGCGGCTTTGCTTCAACACCCATTAAGTCGGCCAACTTTTTAATTGTCGCATCGCCACCTGGAGGACACTTATTAATGTCGTCTCCGTCCGCAATAGCTTCTGCATAAGGTTTACAACCCGGGTAACCACACTGACCGCATTGTGTTTGAGGTAAGACTGCGTCTATTTGCTCAACGAGAGGGTCGCCTTCGACTTTAAATCGAATACTGGCATAACCGAGCACTAAACCGAATGCTAGAGCCAGGGCCCCTAATGCAACAACGGCAAAGATAATAGCAGTAGATATCGTCATTAGAATTTCACCAATCCGCTAAACCCCATAAATGCAAGAGACATAAGGCCTGCTGTTATCATCGCAATAGATGCACCTTTAAAAGCCACTGGTACGTCAGCTGCGGCTAACCGCTCACGCATGGCCGCGAATAACACAAGTACCAACGAAAAGCCGACAGCTGCCCCAAAGCCATAAATTAAGCTTTCGATAAAGTTGTGCTGTTCGGTCAGGTTCAACAACGCAACGCCAAGTACCGCACAGTTTGTTGTGATAAGAGGTAAGAAAATACCAAGCAAACGATAAAGGGTAGGGCTTGTCTTGTGGACGACCATTTCTGTAAATTGGACGACAACGGCAATGACTAAGATAAAGGCCAATGTTCGCAAGTACCCAATGCCAAGTGGTTGAAGTAAATAAGTTTCAACGAGGTAGCTTGACGCTGAGGCTAATGTAAGCACAAACGTTGTTGCCATAGACATGCCCATGGCAGTTTCGAGCTTACTTGAAACACCCATAAAAGGACACAAGCCAAGAAACTTCACAAGTACGAAGTTATTTACCAGTACTGTGCCAACCAATAGTAGTAAAAATTCAGTCATGA
>CAYVST010000137.1:0-8172 GCA_964454185.1 uncultured Alteromonas sp. | reverse complement strand
GGTTTGGTGGAGAATGATGATTTGCTTTAACAGCATTTATCATTGCTTTTTCAGCCCTTTCACGCGTAAATACTGGCCCAATTTTCCGCATCACTTTTGGGTCTTGGTAAAGCGAGGCGGCAAACGCTACATCTTGCTCTTCTAACAGTCTATGGCTTAAACGCTCGGTGTAAAAGGCGGTCATTGGCCGTTCTGCTCGTCTAATTCTGCCAAGCGAGCCAGCACTTTGTGGTTGCGCTGCATTTTTGTAGCCGGTGGAATAGCCATGGTGGTGTGTTGATTAACCACAACGTTATCGAAGTCGCTTAACGCAATCCAATCCATACGGGTTTCTTCAATGGGTAATGTTTTAGCTTCGTACAGCGCAACTTTATGATCGCTAGGGTATATCTCTAACAGCAGCTCTTTAAGTACAGTTCTGTATACGTTTGTAGTCTCAAAACGGGCGGCACTTCTGTCGCCAGCAATGCCAACCTGCCATAAAATGAGATAGGCCGCAGGGTCGATGTTTCGTTCGTAAAACATATATTGCGACGCTTCAAAATGCTGGCAACCTGTTTTACCAGGGTCTATGCCTAAATCGGCATAAAGGCAGTCTTCTGCTGACACGCCGGCTTCCATATGTGCGTCAAACCCTTCGCTTCGCGCTACTTCAATTACCTTATGCGGTGCCCATGCAAATACGCCGGGGTGGCCATAAAACGCTCCCACTACTTTTTTACCCGCGCGCACTTCTACCATCATGGCTTCTACCATTTCTTTGTAGGTATCACGACGGTCTTTGCCTTCGGCATAAAAGGTTTGCAGGCTGCGCACGTCGCTGTTCATTTCCTTTACCCAAAGTTCAGTAAAGTGGTTAGACACACTGCAAAACACCACGTCGGCTTGCTCAATGTAACTTCGACTAAGTGGGCAAATATGTGACCCCAAGGTCATTCCCACGCCAACGCATACAATGCTGCCTTGTTGGGTTTCTGTATTCGCTTGCGATGCGCTCATGCTATTCCTTGGTGCTATTTAATTCGGTGTTGGTGTGAAAAAGCCGACTGCTTTCTAAATGCAGGGCGTCGCTTAATGTGGCCTTTGTGGCAAATTGAACCACGCCTTTGTCGCCATTTTCTCGGTCAAAAATGGTGTAGTAGTTGTTAAGTAAGGGCAACCCAAGAATACTCTGATTTGGCCAGTTAGGCGTGCTTAGTATTTTAAACGACGCAAGCTCGGGTTCTGGTGCGTGTATTTGCCAGTAGTATTCAGGGGAAATGCAAAGGCAAATGTCTGAGTCTTCACCTTCAAGGTACAAATAAATGTTCGGCCAGTCGTTCAGGTTTACCTTATTCGCATCAATGCCTTTTTCAGTACCATCAAAGGTCATGAAGGGAGCCAGTAAATCGGCAAACTCGGCGTTGTGGCTAACAAAGTCGTCCAGCAACTGTTTCTGCAGGGATGGCGGAAACATTACCATTGACGCGCCGCTATCCACAATGCCGTTGGTACAGTAGCCTTTCACCTCGCTCTCTTTTAATGCAGGTGCACTACGTTTTGGTTGCCCATCTACTTGCACCGCTTTTACGTTTACATTGTAGTATTTGTCGTGAAGCACTTTCGCCGTGAGAATAGGCGGCTTATACAAATCGGCGTGAATGTGCGGTTTGCCAAGTACCAATAAGCCATGGTTGGCTTTGCTGGCCTGTAGCTTTCGAACAGGACAGTGGCTGTTGGTTTGAAAAATACTAGAACGGTGGGTGAGTAGCGCAAACTGATTTGCCACAACGCCTTGGGTTTCAAGTTGAGTAAAATAAGGAACTAGGGCCTTTCTAGGGTATTGATGCAGCCATTTACGATAATCTCGCACGCTGTCATCGGTTTGACTCATAGTGTACGGGTATGTCACTTCTGGGCTCACCTCACGGGTTTGCAGAAAAGACGTTAAATCATACGCCGTGTTTAGCCCATCATAGGCAAGCCCCAAAATACCGTCTGCCTGAGCAAAGCTCTGGCTTTCTTCTTTTGCGGTCACGGCAACGTGCACGTTTTCTAGCTGAATACTAAGCCCTAACCCATGGAAAGACACACGGGTATTAACGACCGGGCCATACCATCCGCCCATGCCATAACATACATCTTGTTCGTATGGTGTGGGTATTAATGCCGTGTCTTTTTCCGGCTGATAACTACCGTTATGCACAACTAGGGTGCTGCTTCCGGTGTCTAGCACCAAATTTACGGGGTGCTGATGCTTTCCTAACTTTACATGGGCACAGTAGCCGCCTTTAGCGTAAACGTTGGTAAGCGGGATTCGAAGTGAGCGAGTCAAACTAGACTTCCTAACTAGTTCATTAACAACAAAAACCGTATCAAGTTGGCGGGCCCTAAGCAAGCCTTTTATATCGCTGCTTGTAGTGGGAAGCCTGTACCTAAGCCACTGGCTAGACTAGTCGTCGTTAAGCAATGGCTCGACAACAGACTCTAGCCCGTTGAGTTTTATTTCGTACATCAGCGCAAGCTGTTCCCCTAATTTGTTTTGGGGAAAACCTTGTTTGTGAAACCACACAAGGTATGGCTCAGGCAGATGAAACAAACGCCTTCCAGCGTACTTACCAAACGGCATCACTTGGTTAATGGCATCTTTTATTTGCGTTGGATCCATTTATGTTATTGCTCGTTGTCAGCGTGTTTTTCACGTTGCTGTGCTTGCCACAGCGTTGCGTATTCGCCATTTGCAGCGAGTAGGGCAGTGTGTGTACCTGCTTCTACTATGTTACCGTTTTTCAGAACCAGTATTTTGTCGGCGTCCACAATTGTTGATAGTCGATGGGCAATCACCAAACTTGTGTGCCCTTTAGCAGCATCGCGAAGGGCAGAGAGAATGGCGTGCTCTGACGTGCTGTCTAATGAGCTTGTAGCTTCATCAAAAATCATGATAGGTGCGCCTTTAAGTAACGCTCTTGCTATGGCAACACGCTGCTTTTCACCACCCGACAGTTTTAAACCACGCTCTCCTACTGTAGTTTCAAGCTTGTCGGGCAGCTTAGCAACAAAATCTTCTAGGTGTGCAAGCGTGATAACATTCTCAACGTCTTTGATAGAAGCGTCTGGATTACCGTAGCGAATATTTTCAAGCAGCGTGGTATTAAACAGCACGGTATCTTGCGGAACAATGCCTATATGACTGCGTAAACTTTGTTGAGTAAGGTGGCGAATGTCTGTTCCATCAATTTCAATGCGGCCGCTATTTGGCTCGTAAAAACGAAACAGTAGTTTCATCAGGGTTGACTTACCTGCGCCGCTTTCACCCACCACGGCAACTTTTGCGCCTGCGGGTACTTCAAAGCTGATGCCCTTTAATATTTCGCGTTTTTCGTTGTAAGCAAATGCCACATTACTAAACGTAATAATAGGATTTTTAGTTTCTAACGTTAACGCATCATCGGCATCTTTTATGGCTGGCGCTTGAGAGAGTAAGTCGAACAACTTGTCGATGTTAGCAAGGCTGCCACGAATTTCTCGATACACAAAACCTAAGAAATTGAGCGGCATAAAAATTTGCATGGTAAATGCGTTTATCAGTACAAAATCACCAATGGTCATCTCGCCGTTAATAACCCCAAATGCGGCATTGGCCATCATTGAGGTCATTGCAATGGCGATGATACTGGCTTGCCCACCGTTTAATGCAAAAAGAGACAATCGGTTTTTACGGCGCGCTTTTTCCCATGCAGCAAGATCGGTATCGTAACGATTGGCCTCGAATGCCTCGTTGTTAAAATATTTTACTGTTTCGAAGTTCAGTAAGCTGTCTACCGCTCGCGAGTTGGTGGTTGAGTCGGCCTCATTCATCTGGGTAACAAATCGCGTGCGCCAGTCGGTGGCTTTCATAGAAAAGCCAATATAGGCCACCACACTGCACACTATGATCATGGCAAATGACACGCCAAACTGCACCAAGAGCAGCCCTACAACAAGACCGATTTCTAGCAGGGTAGGCACTATGTTAAACACCATAAAGCGCATTAAAAAGCTAATACCGTTAGTACCGCGCTCAATATCGCGTGACAAGCCGCCTGTTCTGCGGTTTAAATGAAACCCCAAATCGAGGTTATGCAGGTGTTTAAACACTTTCAAACCAAGCCTTCGCATGGCGCGCTCTGTTACCCGGCCAAACAGTGTATCGCGCACCTCACCAAGCAAAACGTTTGTTAGCCGTAAAGCACCGTAGGCAACAATAAGGCTAATAGGGACCGCTAAGGCTAATGTGGATAAGTCGCCGTTTAAACTGTCGACCGTATATTTAAGCACATAGGGCAGGCCAATACTGGCCAACTTTGCTGCTACTAAACACAACAGCGCTAACGCTACACGGCGCTTGAATTCTAGTAGATAAGGCCAAAGCTGCGAAAGAACGTGCCATTTAACAGGTTCATCGACATTGGTGGGAAATCGGTTTCTTCTCATTTTATAGTGTGGAATGTAGTAAAGACAAAAGATACAGCAACGCAATTCGCTATAGCGTACACCAGATTTAGTTATAACACTGATGAAAATACGGGATGAAAGATCTAAGAGATTAATTTGGTCTTAAATATATTCATGAAGGTATTTAAATCTGTTTTCTTGCATCGTACACTAAAGGTGGTTTAGTTTAGTAACTGCCGTGGTTTTCGATAAAGCACGAAGTAATGCACAGCAACACAAGCGGTTAGGAGTTAATTTGTTAGAAGATAGTTTCGGTAGGCAGTTTCATTATTTACGTTTGTCGGTGACCGAAGCGTGTAATTTTCGTTGTCAGTATTGCTTGCCTGATGGTTACGACGGCCCTTCTAGCGATGAATTCATGTCGCTTGCTGAAATTGATACCTTGCTTAAAGCCTTTGCACAATTAGGTACATCGAAAGTGCGCTTAACTGGCGGTGAACCTACTTTGCGTCGTGATTTTCTCGACATTCTTCGCTTAACCGCAAATACACCTGGAATTAATCGCGTAGCTATGACTACTCACGGCGGCCGCATGGAAAAGTTTGCTGCCAAGTGGAAAGAAGCTGGCCTTCATCAAGTCAATGTGAGTATTGATAGTTTGGACCCGCGCCAGTTTGCCGCTATTACCGGTCAAGATAAACTCAAAACGGTATTGCGAGGTTTAGATGCGGCTATTGACTGTGGTTTAGATGTAAAAGTTAACTCTGTACTGCTTAATGATTTCTCAGATAGCCGCTTGAACCGTTTTCTTGCATGGCTAAAAGACATGCCAGTTACACTGCGCTTTATTGAGTTGATGGAAACGGGTGATCTTCACCAGTTTTTCAATAAACAACATCAAAGTGGCACGCCATTAAAAGACACGCTGGTTAAAATGGGCTGGCAGCCTCTGTTACGTCGCAAAGATGCGGGCCCCGCTCAAGAATTTTACCACCCAGATTACGCAGGCAAAATAGGCCTGATAATGCCCTACAGCAAAGATTTTTGTAAAACATGTAATCGGCTTCGGGTATCGGCTCCAGGCAAATTGCATTTGTGCTTGTTTAGCGAAAATGGCATTGATATGCGAGAGTTATTGGCGGGTGGTGATGTAAACGAGGTCGTACAGTTTCTTCAAAATGTGCTTGGCCAAAAGCACGAAACGCATTATTTGCATGAGGGTAAAACGGGTGCAACGAAGCACCTTGCCATGTTGGGTGGATAATAGAGACCAACAGTGGCGAGGACAGTTCGTTAAAATTGGTCGTATTTTGTTTGGTTTGTTGCAAAAATGAGCTATATTCAGCGATTAATACATAATTAAAAATAATAACGACAAAGGAAGTATATGCATATCATGGACAGTGCGCGTCTTTCCTACCACTACATCACAGAATCAGACGCTGACTTCTTGTGGGAATTAGACCAAGACGAAGAAGTCATGAAATATATCAATGGAGGAAAGAAATCCTCTAAAGAAGATGTTCGCGATATTTTTGTTCCCCGATTTCAAGCCTACTCTAACCCCGCACTAGGGTGGGGCCTTTGGCGAGTTGAAACGCTTGCTGGCAAAGAAAGCATAGGTTGGATATTAGTGCGCCCGTTTGGCTTTTTCACTAAAGATCCCGAAAGCGATAATATGGAGTTGGGTTGGCGTTTTAAGCGAAACACCTGGGGTAAAGGCTATGCTACTGAAGCTGCAATGGCAGTTAAAGAGGCTTTGTTCGATCTGGGCGTAGAAAAGTTTTCAGCCATTGCCAATCCAGAAAACGCAGCATCTATCAATATCATGAAAAAACTTGGTATGACGTTTAGTCACGAGCTGGAATATAAAGACAAGCTTTTTCACGAGACTGTTGTGGTTTACACCAATTAGCAGATACGCCTATCTGTTGAGAATATGCATTACCGAATCGTAACGAGAACGCTGCTCTTCTGAGAGAGTGGCGGTTTCGAGTGTCTCTCTGCACTTCTTTATTGCCTTAACGGCGTTTGGTTGCAGCGGCATATTGTTTTTGCGTGAGCGAATAATGGCCTGCAAATAGTTAAGTGCAATAGATGGGTTTTTCGGCATAACACGAAATGCCTGTGCAAAGGTGGTATACGACTGTTCCAAATGCCCTTTTTTGTACTGTGCCACCGCAGTGTTGTTGAGCGTTTTGGGGCTCAATGATATGGTTTTTCGCTCGTCTCGCTCTTGCGTTAAATACGTAGCCAATAAATCCACTTCACCGTCTTTCTCGTTTTTCTCGCTTTGCCTTTTGGCTATGACATCCAGTATCTCAATCGATTTGGTGCGCATGCCAATTTCATGCAGTGCTTTTGCTCTGTCGAGCAATGCTTCGGTGGAGTGATACGAATCGCCGTCTATATTGAAGTCTGATAGCAACTGCTGTGCTTTTGTTACATCATCTTTTAGGTAGTGTAAACGAGCGTCAATTACGGCCAATTCTTCATCTACGGAAGCTTTTGGATGCGCACGTTTGAGTTGCCGTAGATATTCACCAGCCTGTTTGACGATATTATTTACCTGCTCTGAATCTGATGTCATCGCAAAGTCAACGCCCGCTCTGGCGGCGGTTAAATAGACATCGGGACTGTCATGTATAGAGCCTTTCGCATACCGAACAAGCTTCTTCGCGCTATTAAACTGGCTTTCGTAATCATGGGTAATACGCGCTAGGTCAATGGCCTGTTGATGTCTTGGGATATTCCTAGGCGATATGTCGCAAGCTAGCGATGTACTTTCTAACGCATCATCAAATGCGTGCTGTTTTATTTGAAGTGTAGCGAGTAAATCGTATGCATTGAGCGCTGCGTCGGGGCGCATGGCGAGCTGTATTATCTCTCTTTCAGCATCGTCAAACTCGTTTAACGCAATAAGCGCTGTTGCAATGCCAAGTTTAGCCCAACTGAAATCTTGAATGTTAATGATGGATTCATAAAACGAGATGGCTTGTTGATATCGCTGAGTTTGAACAAGCAGTTCGCCTTTTATTTTCAAGGCAAGTGGAAAGTGTTCCGATTGCTCTGGTTGCAAGAGGAAATGTTCTACTTCTGCAAGTGCTTTTTCATAGTCTTTCTTGTCCATTTGAATATAGACATTGCTTAACGCTTTTTTACGCGCAAGAACTCGAGATAGGCGTTTATCTAGCTCGTTAACTGAAAACGGTTTAGCAATGAATTCGTCAGGCTGAAGTTCGATGATGGCATGAACGACTTCAGATGACGTGTCTGCACTTGTAAAAACAAAGGCACTGGTTAAAGGAAGAGTCTGCTCTGCGATGAGTTGCTCGAGCAAAAAATAGCCGCCTTGTTCTGAGCGTAAGCTGTAAGAACAGATGATACCGTCATAGTCTCGTTCTTGCATAGCCACTAGCGCGTGAGATGGCCTATCTACGTAGTCCATATTCTTGAAACCCAGCTGCTCGAGGGCATAGTGCATATGGCTTTTTGCCAGCACTTGGTCCTCTGCAATCAGTAACTTAGTGTTCTTCGCTAAGCTAAGTTTCATCCACGTTAACCCGTCAATAGGTACAATACTCAAACATAGCACGATAGTGCCATAAAAAAAGTATAGTTGTTATAACAAATAGATGCGTTTATGTACGCATAACTGAGTTATCGGGTATTAGTGATAAAAGCTTTAGCTTGAATGCCGGTATTACGAGAGAAAGTGGTGGACGCTACTGGGCTTGAACCAGTGACCCTCGCCTTGTA
>CAYVST010000136.1:0-8229 GCA_964454185.1 uncultured Alteromonas sp. | reverse complement strand
CTGCCATGCTCCAGATTGAGTCGCATCCATACTTGACCCAAGAAAGGTTAATTCGTCTTGCGAAAGACTATGGTCTTGCCGTTACCGCTTTCTCACCTCTTGGTGCTTTGTCCTACCTAGAGCTTGAAATGGCAGATCAAACTGAATCTGTACTTGAACAAAGCGTGGTGAAAGCCGCGGCTAATGTTCATGGCAAAACACCCGCTCAGGTGGTTCTGCGCTGGGGCATTCAACGTGGTAATGCCATCATTCCTAAAACCTCCAAAGTTGAGCGCATGAAAGAGAACCTAGCACTGTTTGATTTCACGCTTTCTGATGAAGAAATGCAGGCAATTTCTGCGCTTAACGTCAACCGCCGATTTAACGATCCGGGCCACTTCTGTGAAGCTGCCTTCAATCGATTCCACCCTATTTACGACTAGGAGTAAACCATGAAAAACGTCAATGAGACCTCAAGTGTTGAGTATGCAAGCGTTGCTACACAGCATCATTACAACGGTGATGTATTTCCACAAATTGTCGTAAACAATACACAGTGCAAAACAGTGGCAGAGACCGTTGCGTTTGTGAAAGCTAACCAAGCAGAGCTAGAAGCCAAACTTGCCAAAGCGGGTGCGTTGTTGTTTCGAGGCTTCCCCATTGACTCAGCAGAGGCCTTTGACGTTTTTTCAGCAGGGTTTAACTACCCCAATTTCACGTATCAAGAGTCGTTGTCTAACGCGGTTCGCATTAACTTTACAGAGCGAGTATTTACCGCTAACGAAGCGCCAAAAGACGTAGAAATATTCTTGCATCATGAAATGGCGCAAACACCTATTTCTCCAAGTAAGCTATTTTTCTTCTGCCAATCAGCAGCCGATGAAGGCGGTGCTACACCGTTATGCCGTTCTGATAAGCTGTTTGAAGCGCTTAAAGCAGAAAACCCAGCGCTTGCCAACGACTTTAAAGAAAAAGGCCTTAAGTACACAACGACCATGCCTGCCGCTAATGACGCCAATTCTGGGCAGGGTCGAAGCTGGAAGAGCACGCTTAGTGTAGAAACGCTAGAAGAAGCAGAGGCAAAATTAAAAGAGCTAGGCTACAGCTGGGAATGGCTTGATGACGGAAGTTTAAAAGCGGTAACACCGGTCTTGCCTGCGGTAATTGATTTAGATGATGGTTCAGAGGTTTTCTACAACCAGCTGATTGCTGCGTATATGGGGTGGAAAGGCGTTAGAGAAAATCCTTCTTCAGCCATTACTTTCGGCGATGGTAGCGCTATTCCTAAAGAAGGTCTTGAGCGCGTGAGTGAGCTTGCCCAAGATTTCACGTTTGACCTTGAGTGGCAAGACGGTGACGTTGCCATTGTCGATAACTATCGCGCAATGCACGGTCGTCGCCCTTATTCTGGCGACAGAAAGCGTGTTGTATTGGTGGCACTCGTGGCGTCTGAGCGATAACAGTAATGAATGACCTAGCAGTAAAATGTAAAAACATCTGGCCAGGCTTAGGTATCGCAACCATCACTGGAATGGCTGCGCTGTTTTTAAGCGAGCACTACAATGCGCCTGCCATGTTATTTGCTTTACTGTTAGGTATGGCTGTGTCGTTCTTGTATCAAAATGATACACCCTGCGCTTGCGGTATAGATTTTACTGCCAGTACGCTGCTTCGAGCAGGTGTAGTGCTGTTGGGTTTAAGAATAGCACTTGGCGATCTTGCGATTTTGGGGTGGCAAACCGCCTTAATGCTTGCCGGTGCCATTTTCACCACTATCGTGTTGGGCGTATTTCTTGCCAAAACACTGGGTTTACAAAAACGTTTTGGTGCCCTAACAGGTGGGTCTGTCGCGATATGTGGAGCCTCGGCAGCGCTTGCTATTTCCACCATTCTGCCCAAGGGTAAAAATCACGAGCGCGACACCCTTCTCACTGTTATTGGCGTTACGGCAATGTCGACTATTGCGATGATCGTGTACCCCATTTTATCGGCGCAGCTTGGTATGAACGAAACCGATGCCGGTATATTTCTAGGGGGTACCATTCACGACGTCGCTCAAGTGGTTGGCGCGGGCTATTCAGTGTCTGAGAATGCCGGAGATATGGCCACGTTAACCAAACTTGTGCGCGTAGCCATGTTAATGCCGGTGGTCCTCATTATGATGCTGGTGATAAAACGCTTCTATAAATCTAATGGGCAAGCTGGGGAAGGCGATATTCCTAGCATGCCACTGTTTTTAGTGGGCTTTATCGTATTAATGCTACTAAATAGCTTTGTCTCGCTTCCCACATTTGTTATTGAAACTGGCACACAAATTTCTCGTTTCTTTTTAGTCGTATCCATCACCGCCATTGGCATGAAATCAAACTTGGGCAAACTTGCTGAAGTTGGTGTGCTGCCGATTGTTATGATTGTTACAGAAACGCTCTGGATAGCCTTACTCATACTGGGTTATCTGTTTTTAATGTAGAGGTGTGACTTGTGAAAAAACGCGGCCTTCATGCGCTTTATGCAAAAAATCCGATAGACGCTGACAAACACGTGTTTGACAGAACGTCAGATTCGTTAACACGTAGGGGATTTTTGTCAGGCCTCAAGACGCTTTCGGTACTGCTTGGGGCTGAAGTCGTGTATGGGCAGTTTATGCCAGCTGGGCTTATTCCTGCTGCGTTTGCACAAAGTGACGCGCCGTTTAAGATTGCAGGGAAAGAAGGCCTGATAGTGCTTAACGACCGCCCCGTCAATGCAGAGACACCAGCGCACTTGCTTGATGAAGAGGTTACTCCCGCCAAACACTTTTTTGTTCGAAACAATGGCATTGTGCCTGAAGCGCCTAATGCCAAAACATGGACACTGACCATTGAAGGCGAGTCTGCAATGCAGTCGCGTACTTTTAGTCTTGATGAGCTCAAGGCCCAATTTACCCATTATACTTACCAGCTGACGTTAGAGTGCGGCGGTAATGGACGTGCCGAGTTTTCACCGGCTGCAACAGGTAATCAATGGACAACAGGCGCCGTGGGCTGTCCGAGATGGACAGGCGTGCGTTTGAAGGACGTATTGGCTGCCGTGGGGATAAAAGATGATGCTGTTTATATTGGTTACTATGGTGATGATCAACATTTGAGCCGTACCCCTGGCAAAGCGGCAATCTCGCGTGGCGTGCCGATAAGCAAAGCGTTAGAAGATGAATCGCTGATAGCGTGGGAAATGAATGGCGAGCCGCTACCATTGATGAATGGTTACCCTTTGCGTCTGGTTTTCGGTGGCTGGCCCGCGTCAACGTCAGGAAAGTGGCTGAAAAAAATCGTAGTCAGAAACCAAGTGCACGATGGCGCTAAAATGCTTGGTAAGGCGTACCGTGTACCGTGTAAACCTGTTGCGCCTGGCGCTAAAGTCGCCGATGAAGACATGTGCATTATCGAAGCAATGCCTATCAAGTCGCTTATTACTTATCCGCAATCTGGTGCAACGCATAAAAGGTCGGAAGAACTCAGTGTTCGTGGCCATGCTTGGTGCGGCGAAAGTGCAGTTGATAGAGTGTTGGTTTCTATAGACTTTGGGCAAACATGGCAAGAAACAACGCTTACGCAACCTGTCAACAAACACGCATGGCAGCATTTTAAAACGGCGCTTAATTTTCCCCAAAATGGCTACTATGAAGTGTGGGCAAGGGCCGTGGATAAACAAGGCAAGTCGCAGCCTATGGTGCTGCCTGGTTGGAACCCCAAAGGTTATTTAAATAATGCGTGTCACAGAATCGCGCTGAAAGTGGTGTAAGCTGTGAAAACGTTTTTTAGTGTGTCTGTGTCATTTTTTACTTCATGCGTGTTAATGATATTGTTCTGCACGTCAGCAGCGGCTGCACAAACCATTGTTTCGCGTACCAGTGGCGTCGCTGATAGCGCGTCTACCCCTCCTATTGACCCACAATCCGGGCTTATCGAAGCTAATGGGAAGAACCTCGTAATGGCACATTGCAGCGCGTGCCACTCTACTGCGCTAATTACACAAAATGCCATGAGTCGCGAGCGATGGTTGGATACGATTCGCTGGATGCAGGAAACTCAAAAGCTTTGGCCGTTGGGGGATGCAGAACCTTCAATACTGGACTATCTTTCAATGTGGTATGGACCAAAAACTGTCTCTCGGCGCCAACCTATTGCCCCTCATCTCATGCCAGACGCCTGAAGTTGTGAACTAAAAAAGGGCAATTACTTTCGCCAGAGTCAGACGTGAAGGCGTGGGGGAAGTAAATTAACCATCAGCTTTTTTTCTTTTCGGCCGATAGCAATAAATACTGGCAATTTTTGTGGTTTTTTTGTTACTAATAAGAGATTGCAAAGACCAACTCGCTTGAAGAACGCTACTTCAGACTAATGGCTAACACGCAGGTAATTCTGTTAATCTGAAACGTAGAAATGATAACGACAACAATACTGGTAAATATTTATGTTTGTTTCTCGCAGTAAATACGATGAAAAAGAGGCGCAGGTACGTCAGCTAGAGGCGCGCGTACAGGAAGCTATGGACAAAGTAGCGGCATTAGAGGCAGAGAATGCAGAGCTAATGTCTTCTGTTGAAGCATCTTCGCAAACCAATGCACAAAGCGATTCTGTCGTTATGAAGTGTGCCGTTGACGCACTTTCGCAAATGGCTGGGATAAGAGAAACTGTGCTCTCAACCTACGAGCGCATTGATGCTGAGAATCAATCTGTAGCAGACATCAACGATATCTTTAGCTCGTCAGCGACCACGTTAAGCAAAATCGTTAGTGACATGAGTGGCTTAAACGTGCAGATGGGAAGCATGAGTGAGCGAATTTCTGGCCTTTCTACAACGGCGGATAACATCAATAAGTTTGTAACAACCATTACCAGTATCTCTGACCAAACAAACCTTCTTGCACTTAACGCAGCCATTGAGGCGGCGCGTGCGGGAGATGCGGGTCGCGGATTTAGCGTGGTTGCAGACGAAGTGCGTGCTCTTGCAACAGAGACCAACAAGTCGGCAACAGAGGTATCTGAGTTGGTGAATGGGATTATTCAATCAACATCGAAAGCCGTTTCAGGTGTAAATGAACTTCGTGGTAACAATGAACAGCTAGAAGCGGGTATTAATGAGTTAAACGGCAGCTATGAAAGTATGGTGCAGCATTGCGATAGTATGAAAAATACGATTAACGATGGCGCATTCAGTACATTTATTCAAACCGTTAAACTTGACCACGTTGTGTGGAAGGCGGATGTTTACGCGGTATTGTGTGGGTATAGTCATAAATCGCCATCAGAATTTGAGGATCATACTAATACTCGTTTAGGCCGCTGGCTCAGTGAAAACGCAAGTAAATCAGTGGGCCAAACAGCCTCTTTTAGAGAGCTTGATGGGCCGAACGCCAATGTGCACAAATGCGGTATGGCTGCTATGCAAGCAAAGCAAAATGGCAACAACGCAGAAGCTGATGCCAAGCTTGTTGAGATGGAGCAGGCAAGTGAGCGTGTATTGAGCTTACTAGATAGATTAGCAGGTTAGTTGCTACACACCTTCTGTCAAAATGCTTTCCAATGTGGGCGTTGAGTGCGGCTTCTCAATTCAGAATGCAATGTACTCAATGCCAACGCTAAACCATCAGCAAATAACACGCAGATAGTTCGCGCTGCTCACTATTACTTAACTAAAAGTAAGCCTTCCTCTTCAAATTGTTAAACTCCCGTTTTCTTTTATTTCGCTGTTCTCATATCGCTATATTCTTGAAAAAACGCAGTAAGATTAAAGCGTTAATTACATTTCCTCTTAAAAACAAAGTGCAAAAGAGCAGAAAGGACGTGCTATCGATACTTACGTTTTGGTTTTTTTGGTATTAGTCTAAAGTATAAAGTGCTTGATATAACTCTCTGAAAAAAAGTAGTATTTCTCAATTTTCGGATTTGACTAGACGTGGCGAATTTTTGTTCTAGTCTTAAAAAGGTACACAGTTCAGTTATCTAACGGGATACGACATTGCTGAACGGAGAAAGCATTTTATGAGAAATAACCAGCCAGTTACCCAAAAAGAATACAAATTTCCCAAGCATCACAGGCTGATATCGTCAACGGACAGACGAGGTGTCATAAAGCATTGCAATGAAGAATTTGTTGAAGCGAGCGGTTTTAGCCGCGAAGAGCTCATTGGTAAAAATCACAACTTAATTCGTCATCCCGATATGCCGCCGGCGGTGTTTAAAGAAATGTGGCGTACACTAGAGTCAGGAAATTGTTGGCTAGGGTTAGTTAAAAATCGTCGTAAAAATGGCGACCATTATTGGGTATCGGCGTTTGTTACGCCCGTATACGACGGGACGACTATTTCGGGCTATGAGTCTGTTCGCGTACCTGCAATGAACGATGAAATTGCACGAGCTGACGCGTTGTACAAACGTATTCAAAACGGTAAATCTCCCGTTTCACCGGTCCAACATTTTAATCAAGCATTGAGCCGTGTATGGCCGACACTGCTTATAGGATTATTGTTGGTTGCAACACTCGGCGCTACCAGTGGCCTTGTACCCTCATTGATTGCATTGGGCGCATTAATTGTTTCAGCAATCGCGCAAGATATTAAGTCGCGCAGCGAGTGGAATGGGATGTTAGCCCTTAGCCCCGAAAGTTACAGCAATGATGTGGTTGCACAAACGTATTTTGCTGACGCCAAACATGTCGCTAGGGCAAAACTTGCACTTGGCTGCGAGCTTGCCAGAACACGAACAGCGCTTACTCGGATAAAAGACGCATCAGCGGGACTTGAGTCTATTTCTAATACCACCCACCAACAGGCAGAAAATACAAGCGCAGCGGTGGTTCAGCAAAACCAGGCGACGCAACAAATAGCATCGGCGGTCACGCAGATGAGTCAGGCAATTCAGGAAGTAGCGGAACGGGTAGAAGCGAATGCCAAGAGTGCGCGCTCGGCCGCTGAAAATGTCACTACGGGAAATCAAAAAGCGGAAGAGGCCATGCAGGCCATTGTGTCGTTGAGAAAAGCAGTTGAATCGATATCAGAAACCGTTACCGAACTTGCGCAATCAACCAGCGACATTGGCGAAGCTGCCAATATTATTTCTACGATTGCTGAACAAACAAATTTATTAGCGCTAAATGCAGCGATCGAGGCGGCGCGCGCGGGTGAACAAGGGCGTGGCTTTGCCGTTGTTGCCGATGAGGTGCGCACGTTGGCGTCAAAAACGCGAGAATCAACTGACAAAATCCACAATATTATTAGTGAGCTCGCAGAGCGCTCAGACAGAGCGGTTCGCGTATCAACAGAAGGTTTAGCGTCAGCCGAGCACGGTAGCAATATTGTTGAAGAAACACGCGGTGCGCTGCTTGAAATTAACAATGCGGTCAAAGGTATTGCCGATGCGACAGTAGAAATGTCGTCTGCGGTTGAAGAGCAAAGTACCGTAGCAGAGCATATCAATCAGCAGCTGGTTGAGGTGGCAGACGGTGCCTCCGAAACCCAGCGCGCTTCTGAAGCATCGTTAACGGCAAGTGATGATTTGAAAAATACCGTGAGCGAGGTTCACGAGCTTATTGTTCGCTTTAGCACAAACAAGCGAGTAGGTGAGTAGTTCATCGTTAGACGATAGAAAGGGCGAGAATACTCGCCCTTTTTTATTAGTTGCTATTAAGCCCAGCGTGAAGGCCGCGTTTATATGCGGCGATAGCGGGAAAAAGCGATACTATATATGTGCTGGCGAGCACCAAAGAAACGATAATGATACTGCTTTGACCAAACAGTGCTCCACTGATAAACAATCCGTACTCACTGCTTAACCAAGGCTTAACTGCCGTAATGAGCCCTGTCACAAGCCCAAAACTTAACACAATACTGGAAAGTGTGATCAGCATAGCTTCTAGCTGAATTAATAAAAGCAGAGTAAACGGGCCTGCACCTATCGTTCTTAGTACAGCGATTTCTTGATAGCGTTCGCGCATCGACGCCAAGAGCATTGTGGAAAGACCAATAAGGGCGCTTACTACAATTAATGCCGAGAGGCCTAGCAACAGAGCTTCGATGTTCCCCATTATTTGCCACAGCTGAGCGAGCGCCATACCGGGTAATATAGCCATTAATGGTGTGCCTTTACTTTGATTTATTTGGTATTGCAGTTGAAGCGCTGTCACGCGGTGTTTTAGACCCACCATAATAACAGATACCTGTTCAGGCTTAAATGCTAAGCTGTTGTAATGGTTATCAGCATCGCTATGCTC
>CAYVST010000135.1:0-8447 GCA_964454185.1 uncultured Alteromonas sp. | reverse complement strand
AAGCCCTATCGTTGATGATAACCACCTACTGAAGTAGGTGGTTTAAGACAGGCAACCAAAAATGGCAGGCAACAGCGTATTTCGCGTGTGGTCGAATGAAGAACGGTTTAGATAGCCAAGTAGAGACAGCGCATTGCCTTCGCCATTATTGTCATCAACCGACGCTGACGAAAACGAAACATCCGCATCTACAATAACGTTGTCAGTCGCTATCCAGTTGGCATCAATGCCATAGCTGTGAAGCGAAGACGAACGATTGAATGTTCTTGCATGAAAATCGGTGGCATGGCCGCTGGTTTGTGAAAACGCTACTGCCGTGCCGTTATCATCCAGCGTAACGTTTTCGAGGTTGCTCGAGGTAAACCAATGGCCCATTGATGTTGCAGATGTCTCCACGTCAAAGGTCGACCCCAAATAATCTGCAGACAGTTCAAATGCATTGCTCGGTCGATATTGCAATACAACAGTGCCGCCGGTGCGTGTACGCTCATCAAACCGCACCCGTTGGTCGTAGTTACGTGGTACATAGAGTGTATTTGACGGCCGAGATAACTCGCCATCAGGTATGTTAGTATTTACCAACCAACCATCTATTTGCGCTTCATCAAGTCGAGCTTCTCGACGATATTGATTAAACGACGCTAAAACGCCTAAGGTATTATTGAAATAGGTGTTACTAAACAGCGCTGTGGTTGAAGGCGTGTAAGCTTGTGAGTTGGTGTCATATTGCATTTTCACGCTGCCAGCAGCGCGCATGCCTTTAAATGAAAGGGGTTTGGCCGTTTGAATATCAATGGTTGAACCAATGCCACCAGACTGCATCGCTGCATGGTTTTGCTTATATACGGTGACACTACTGACAATCTCTGATGCCAGTGTATCGAAGCTGAATTCACGGCCAAGCTTGTCGCTTGCCATGGGCCTGCCGTTGAGCAACACCCGGTTAAACTCAGGGCCAAAGCCACGAACCGTAACAAGTTGCCCCTCGCCTTCTGCTCGGTCGATGGCTACTCCAGAAACACGCTGCAAGGCTTCTGCTAAGTTTTGATCGGGAAACTTGCCCATGTCCACCGACTGAATGGTGTCTATGATCACATTGGCATTTCTTTTTATGCCTACTGATTGCGCCACGCGGGCTCGCAGCCCTCTAACCTCGATAAATTCAATGCGATAATTGCCGTTGTCATCAGGCACAGTTACCAAGTTGTCGTTCTGCGCCGTTAGCCCGTTGAAAAAGCGCGACAATAAATCATCATTGTCCTTTTTACCCTGCAGTGACACTATCTTTATCCGCGTATCATCAATAATTTGTGCCCGCAGCTCAGTATTCTCCAAAAGCAGCTTAATTGCTTGCTCAGAGGTATAGTTACCACTTACTTCATTTGCTAGCGTATGACGCACTTTGTTATAGGGAAACACTACCGTAAGGCCGGCTTGATTGGCGAACTCTATTAACGCTTCGTCGGCACTTTTTGCGCTGATAGAAAACGTGATTGTCGGCAAATTAGTAGCGTTCAAACTAGACGTTTGAGTGCCGTTTTCTGGTTCCGGCGTTTGCTCAAAGGGGAGACGTTCGTCGATTATCGTATTGTGAGATACCACAGATTGACCAAACGCTTCATGACACATACTGCTTGATACCGCCCATAGCGCTAGCGAAAGGGCTCGCGGCTTAAAAGGCAGCATGGCTCGCGTTGAAGAATGGCGTTTTCCCAAAAACATGGTATCTATTGTTGTCGTTATCGTAGTTTTAAGTGATGGCAACCTGGCCAATTATGTTGCGGCAAGACGCACGATACGTGCATTACATGCCGTGCTTTTTGTTTTAAACCAGCGGCGCATTATATACAACCTATTAACAAATTTAATTTTTCATTGATGTTTTTCGCACCTGCGTAAAAAATACTGGGGGAAAATGGCGCGGCAGTCGTCTATACAAATAACAACGATAAAAAAATTACAATATGCCCATAGAAACAGCCATACATAATGCCTATATGTCGGCGCGAGGGTCGATGGCGAAAATGCTATCGCGACTTGTGCCGCCTAAAGAAGTAGACGATATCCTTCAGGATACTTACGTGCGTTTGTGTCAGGCGAAGTCGACTGAGCATATTAAAGAACCTAAGTCGTTCCTGTTTAAGACAGCCAAAAACTTGGCCTACGACCATTTAAAGCGCGCAGATACGCGTATGGTTGACGACAGTACGGAAGCGGCTGCGGCGCTAGAAAGCGCCATTAGCGGTGTTGATGATGAGACCTATCACAACAACGCTACACAGCAAGAATTTAAGTTATTTTGTGATGCAGTGCGCGCACTACCGAAGCAGTGTAGACGCGCATTTGTACTGAAGAAAGTGTATGGCTACTCTCTTAAAGAGATTGCCCAAGAGTTAAGCATAAGTGAAAAAACCGTGGAAAAGCATATTGCTGAAGGTATTAAACGATGCACCTTGTTTATGAGGCGGCACACTGGCGAGCAAACACGGCACAGCAATTTAACCAACAATGGGCATCAGCACAGCGAGCGGGTATAGAGAGACGCACATGACAAAGATATCAAACAATGCATCAACAGAGTCACCCAGTAATGTGGTGCCTTTGATAAGCGACGACCAAGTGCTTGATGATGCAAGTGTATGGTTAGTTAAGCTTGAAAGCGGTCTCGATGACGAGCAAACCGCCGCGCTTAAACGCTGGCTGAGCACGCCACTACACCGCGATACGTTTCTTGAAATGGCAGCATTATGGGACAAGATGTCTGTGCTAGATGAGCTGGCTGATATTGTACCTCACGCGCCTGAATCACAAGAGAATAGCGCGATAAAGCCAACGTCTCGCTGGCAGCGCCCTTTCGCCGTAGCAGCATCTATTTTAATGGTCGGCGTACTGAGCTACCAAGGCTTTAACGCAATGTACCCCTCTGAACCATCAGCAGAGGTTAAGCAGGTTGCGCGCTATTCATTGCAAGCTTCCACCAAGCCTGGTGAACATAAAAGCATTAATCTTGAGGACGGCAGCACACTTTGGCTTAACACGAATTCACAGGTCAACATCGCCTTTACCGATTCATCGCGAACCATTGAGCTGATAAGTGGCGAATTACATATCGAAGTTGCCAAAGACAAATCTCGACCGCTGAATGTGCTGGCTGCAGGAAAGGCTATTCAAGCCGTAGGCACCGCATTTAACGTGCAGTATCATCGCGGCGACCTAGAACTTGTAGTCACTGAAGGCGTTGTAGAAGTAGCAAGCTATACGTTAAACAAAGGCGCAAGCAACAGTTTGCTAAACCCACTTATTCAGCCTCAAGCTAACCCGCTAACCTTGGTGCAGGGCCAAAAGTCGTTACTTTCATTACCCAATAGCACGATTGAGACCATTTCGCAGGAAGACATAACCAACGATTTAAGCTGGCGTGAAGGTAAAATCGTTTTTCGCGGCGAAGCATTAATTGATGTCATTGAAGAGGTTAGCCGTTACACCGACAAAACTGTTGTGTTAGGCGATGCATCACTTGCCAATATGCAAGTCGCTGGACTATTTAACACTAGTGATGTGGATGCGCTCATCGCAACACTGGCTGACAATTTACAAATATCAACAGACTACACAGATTCCACCATTGTATTGCGCCCTCGCGCACTTTGATTTACACCAAATAGAAAAAGCTTCGCTCGCCCTTTTGACTTCAAGCACATACAATAGCGCCTTATTGAGAAAGCAAGTTAGTACAAAGGCCTCCTTCATATGCAACTTGGTAATACGTTGAATAAAGCAAAACGCAATCGTGTACTTTTAACCGTTGTTGCTGGCCTAAGTCTTTTCGTTTCTGCCCTAGCGCACGCCATTGAAGCCGGACAGTACTACTATTTCATTTCGGATAAATGTGTACCCAAAGGTCCACAAACGCCGCAAGAGCGCGGTGCTGCAACGCCCGACATTATGCTATTTGAAGTGGTACCAGCGGGCATTAGTGATTATTACGTCAATATGAACACCAAAGCACTCGTTCACTATACAGAAACAGGGCAAGACCTGTTGTCCAGTCTCGAATCTGAACAGGCCTACACGGCAGGCAAAACAGCGGCCGAAAAAGGCGACAGTTTCGCTAAAGATGGAAGCGTAATTCATCATGATTTTATGTTGCAGCGTGAGGCCATTAGTCTTAAAACACTTATCGAAACCCTCAATGGTTTTTCACAGCTTCAATCAGACAAAGGTTACTTCTTCAAAAAAATTGTTGGTCTTAGCGACACCAACATGATGTTTAAAGCCGTCACTCGCGTGCGCTTAACCGATAACGGCATTGACAATAGAATGATGCTAAGCGACTACTCCAGTAGCTATTATCCATTAGATGACCAGGGCAATGCGGCTGAAACGCCATTTATATCCGTTGACCATAACACTGCGCTACGCAGTGACATACACGAAAAAAGCAGTGCTTACGCTATTTACACTAAACACCACGTATGCGGTGAAAAATGGGAAGCAGGAAACTAACGCCACTTCAGTTTCGTGTATTTAATCAACTCCGCTTCGACACATTAGCCGCCGGCTTCTACACTTACTTTATAGTCATTTAAAGGTGAGATGCTCTGAAAAAAAGTCACTTTGTACCCAAGCGCATTTACTCACTGCGTTTAACACTGTTCGTATTGCTTTCAATTGCACTGATGGCGCTGATAGTTACTGCCGCCAGTACGGTGTATTTTTTTAACAAACAGCATACGCTTAGTACGCAGTTTCACTCGTTGAAATTGCTGGCGCAAGACATTGCTTATCACGATGAAGTGCTGACTATGTCTACGTTTGTCGCGGCCTTAGACGGTGACAAACGTTGGGCTGCGAGATATAAAAAGTATGAGCAGCTATTAGAAAAATCCCTTGCTCAAGCCTCTATGACCGACCCTAGAATAGCCCGCTTTTTCGAGGATACCGCAGACGCCAATGAACAACTGATTGCCATTGAAAGACAGGCTTTTGCACTTGTATCTCAAGATAAGAGACAAGAAGCAGTTGAGCTTCTTAAAAGTGAAGAGTATCAAAGCTACAAAGTGGCATTTAGCACGGGCTTAACCAATGCTATTAATGAAGTGCTCAGCAATACACAATTTGATATCGATAAAAGCCAAGAACAGCGCGGGTTTTATTTAATCTTATCAATGGTTGTATCGTTTTTGATTGTCCTTGTGCTGTGGTACTTCCTTATTCGCTACGTTCGACTAACTGAAAAATCGATAGAGGGCATTGCAAAAAAAGACGAGTTATCTGGGTTACTAAACCGTCGTGAGTTCAACCGAATTGTCACCTATGAACTAAACCGCTCTCATCGCGAAGCGAGTCTGCTCATGCTAATTATTTTAGATTTAGATGAGTTTAAGAAGTTTAATGATAAATACGGCCATCCGGAAGGAGATAACGTAATCAGTGAAGTCGGGCAGCTTTTAGCGCGCTTAAGCCGAAGGTCGAATGAATATGCGTTTCGTACCGGTGGAGAAGAATTTGCGTTTGTTGCTACGTGCCATGACCGCAACGAAGGCCTCGTTTTTTGTCACTCATTGTGTGAAGAAGTGATTCAGCTGAACATTACTCACACCAACAACCCGCCATTTGGCGTTGTAACAGCGTCGTGTGGTATTGCATTTGCAGATTTCACAAGCAAGGAGACACCACTTTTATCGATAAACGACCTGTATTCGCATGCTGATCAAGCACTTTATCAAGCGAAGCATGCCGGGAAGAATCAGTGTGCTGTCTTCGATAATAGTGAAGATACAAAGCGTGATTTAGAACAGTTTACAGGTTAAGTTCAGCCTTTTACTTGCTGCGATACAAGGTTTTAATGAGGTGATAGCCAAATCGCGTTTTCACCGGGCCATGCACTTTTAGTACGTCTTTTTTGAACACAACATCATCAAATGCTTTTACCATTTGACCGCGACGAAACTCACCTAAATCACCACCGCGCTTTGCAGATGGGCAAGTCGAATGACGTTTGGCAAGGGTCGAAAAATCTTTTCCTTTCTTAAGTTGCTCAAGAATAGATAGTGCTTCTTTTTCCGTTTTAACCAAAATGTGAACGGCGGATGCTGTGGCCATAATTTAACTCAATAAACGAATTTATTGCCTAGTATACCCCATCACAGCGTTGTCATTAAGGCACGTGCACGTTTGTTTTGTCGATAAAGGGCTTTAAAAACAAGCTTACTTATTCTGCTAAATCAGCTAATGTAAAGCTTACGGAAAACAAAAAGATAACTATAACGATGAAACGTTTTTTTAAATGGATTGGCAGCGGGTTGTTAGTTGTGCTGTTGTTGGGTGCTTCTTTTGGAGCACATGAGTGGTATGCAGAGAAGCCATTTTATTTCAACAACTTGCTTAATAGAGAACTAATAAAAGTTGCGTTTGAAAGCCCTGAAACACTAACTTCTCTCGGCTTTTTGGAGTCGATAGGAATAAAAGGGCACAATGCCGAATTGGATGACGTGAGCATTGAAAAAGACAAAGCTATCTTTGATAAAGCGAAAGCAATCAAGGCCGTAGTGCAAAGCTATGACGATGCTTCACTGTCTCGTGATGAACAGCTCTCGAAAAAAATTACGCTCTACTTGCTAGATTATCTGCTTACCAATGAGCCATACCAATATCACAGCTATCCAGTGAACCAATTGTTTGGTGTACAAAGCGGGTTTCCTAGCTTTATGCAAGGGCAGCACCAAATAAAGGATGCCACAGACGTAGAGAATTATTTAAGCCGCTTGAGCCTAGTAGACGAGAAATTTGCGCAAGTACTGGAAGGGCTAAAACTTCGTGAACAAAACGGCATTATTCCTCCACGCTTTGTTATTGACCGTGTATTGGACGAGATGAATGGTTTTGTCTCTTCTCCCCTTGAAGACAATATTCTCTACAGTGCGCTGAAAGAGAAGATGGCAGACGTCGACTCGCTTTCAAGTGAGCAACAAGAGGCGTACCTGGAAAAAGCCCAGGCCCTGATCGATGACGATGTCGAGCGCGCCTATCAATTATTTATCGATTACTTTACAACATTGCGCGCTAAAGCTGGCGATGAAGATGGCTACTGGCATTTGCCAGACGGTGACAAAGTCTATGCAAATGCACTGCGCTTCTTTACCACCACCGACATGACTGCCGATGAAATTCATCAAATTGGGCTTAAAGAAGTCGCAAGGATCCAAGGTGAAATGCTTACTATCCTAGCAGGAGAAGGATACGATGTAAGTCAGGGCTTTAAGTACGCCATGGATGCCTTATCGTCAGACCCGTCACATTATTACGAAGACAGTGACGCTGGACGCCAGCAAATTTTAGAAGACTATCAAGTCATTCTTGATGAAATTGAAGTGGGTATGGAAGACGCCTTTCGCATTCGCCCCAAAGCGGGAATGGAAGTGGTTCGTATTCCAGAGTTTAAAGAAAAGACAGCGCCTGGCGCTTACTATGAGCAGCCCGCTATTGATGGCTCTCGACCAGGACGCTTCTTTGCAAACCTTTATGATATAAAGGCAACCCCGAAATACAGCATGCGAACCTTAGCCTATCACGAAGGTATTCCAGGTCATCATTTCCAAATAGCATTAGCGATGGAAATGGAAGGTATGCCGTTCATACGACGCGTATCGCCTTTCACGGCATACACTGAAGGTTGGGCGCTTTACTCGGAATACCTTGCCTGGGAGATGGGTTTTCAAGACAAACCTCTCGATAACTTGGGCCGATTACAGGCTGAGTTGTTTAGGGCCGTTCGCTTGGTTGTTGATACTGGAATTCATGACAAACGCTGGACGCGTGAACAAGCAATAGAATACATGGCAGACAATACTGGCATGACCCTAAGCGATGTTACTGCTGAAATTGAGCGCTACATTGTTATGCCAGGTCAAGCCACGTCGTACAAAGTCGGTATGCTGAAGATACTTGCGCTTCGCGAAAAGGCGAAAGACGCATTAGGCGATAAGTTCGACTTACGTGATTTTCACGATGTTGTTCTTAAGAACGGCGCCGTTCCATTAGCAATTCTAGAAGAACTGATAGACGAGTACATTGCTGACAAACAAGGTAATTAGCTTTGACAGTGTGTCAGCGCTATTGCGCTGGCACTAGTGTTTTTCCTTCACATGCTCTAATGCATTTTTCATCAAATCGTACACATGATTATCGGCCAAGCTATAAATAATGTGCTTTCCTTCTCGCCTGGTTTTTACCAAATTCTCACTTTTCAGTACCTTTAAGCGTTGAGACACCGTTGACATTTGTGACTGTGTAGCAAGCTCAGATACGCAGGCCTCGCCCTGGTATAAAATAGAAAGTAGTTTGAGACGTTCCGCATCGGCAAGTGCTTTGAAAAGCAACGCCGCGCGTTCAAACGTCGCGTCACTTTCCTCTAGTACCTCACGCTGAACGTCGTGTGTGTGATA
>CAYVST010000134.1:0-8493 GCA_964454185.1 uncultured Alteromonas sp. | reverse complement strand
CATCTGTGGCGCTAGTGCATGGGATGAGTCGTCCCATAGGTGCATTATTTCATGTGCCACACGGGTTATCGAATGCCATGTTACTTCCAAGCGTTACGGCCTTTTCTATTCCTTCAGCCACAGCGCGTTATGCACAGTGTGCCAGAGCAATGGGATTAGCGACACAGCTAGACTCTGATGAGAGCGCGAATGACACTTTGCTCGGTGAACTAACTAAACTTAATTTGGATTTACAAGTACCAACACCAGAAGCTTTTGGCATTGAGAAAGAAGTGTTTTTCGCCAGTATGACAACTATGGCAGAACAGGCAATTGCTTCAGGCTCGCCAGCAAACAACCCTCGTATTCCCTCCCTTGATGAGATGGTATCGATTTATGCGTCTTTATGGGCGTAAGCGGCATGCCAATGATGAAGAGAGTGCCTAGAAACAAAAAACTAGCCTTGCTGGTGGGAGACGTAAAAGCACGTGCCCGTAAAATTTACGGGCTGTAACTTCTGTCTCTGTTGTTATCTGGCTGTCCAGCCTCCGTCCAAAATCATAGTTTGACCCGTAATATTGCGCGCACTGTCAGACATTAAAAATGCTGCGGTGTCTGCTAACTCTTCAACGCTAATAAATTGCTTTTTAGGCATGGGTTCTAGCATAATTTTGTTGATAACCTCTTCCTCTGTGAGGTTGTTTTCTATCGCTTGTGCGGCAATTTGCTGTTCCACTAGCGGCGTTTTTACATAGGCAGGGCAGAGGGTGTTAATGGTAACGTCACAATCACCGGTTTCTAGAGCAACGGTTTTGGCAAAACCCAATAAACCATGTTTCGCTGCCACGTAGGCAGATTTAAAGGGTGATGCCACCACAGAGTGTATCGAGCCAACATTGATAATACGGCCAAAATTTTGCGCACGCATGTGCGGTAAGAATGCTTGGGTTAATAACGCTGGCCCAACAAGCATGATATTGATCAGCTGCTGCCATTTTTCTGCTGGAAAGTCTTCTAGTCGAGAAACATACTGAATACCTGCATTATTAATCAAAACATCGACGTTTATATCGCCAAGCTGCTTGGGTAATGCGGCAACCTGTGGTGAGCTGCAAACGTCGACAGCAATAGCGCTGGCATCGCCGTTGTGTTGAATAATAGTGTTTGCGGCATGAAGGGCGGCATCTTCATTAACATCTGCAATGACCACGTGATGCCCTTGCTTTGCCATCTTGCTAGCGATGCCGAAGCCGATACCACTTGCTCCACCTGTAATTAAAACCGTGCGTTTAGTCATCTGTGGCCTCTTTATTACTACTGCTAATGGTGGTGGGGCTACCGTTGGTGTTACTGTCATTTGATAGGGCAAACAGCATTTGCTTGACGGCTTTGATTTGCTCGCCGTCTCTATTGGCATAATCAGATGATGAATATCCCCACCAGTCCCAGCATCCTTGTGGATTTAAGGGCATAAAGAGCGATTTTTGGGTTTGTGGGTACAGCACAACAATCTTATTGTCATCAGCCCACTCGTTGATACCCGTTTGGGTGATGTAAGCATCGCCAACAGCCCCAGCATATTGATTACACCCGTGAAAGCTGATGTGCGCGCGGCACGAAGCGCCTTTTGCACACTCTTCAGGGACATACACAAACCCTTCGCTGGCGAGCGTTTTGGCATTAGCGCCGGCTAACTGTTGCTGGTTAAGGGTATACAGCTTGCCACTAAGGCTATCGTCTGGCGCTGATAAGCTAGGTATAAGGTGTTTTAGCATAGCGCCAGCGGCGTCATAGTCGCAGTTTCCAATAAACGGGCTCTCGGCTTGCATGCAGTCAACCCCCGTTGATTGTGTAGGAAATACATGAGCCATTGGCTTGTCACTGATATACTTGAGATTCGCATTGTCTGTCCACATTGAATACTGCTTGTGTAAAAGGTCATTAACTTCAGCGATGACCCTCTTGTCTTGTGTGCCGTGAAATAGCCATACTTTGGCATCACTCAAGTTACTCAATGGCGCAATCTTTTCTTCCTTTTCAAACGCTTTTGCGACTTGCTGTAATGCGTTTAAATCTATGTCGCCGTCAACTTTATTAACGCACTGTGCAAGCGCCGTTGTTATATCACCCTTTGCGCAATAGTAAGGGCCAGCAGCAAGTATTCCTGCACCTTTAACCCAATCGCTGTGAGCAACATGAAATTGTGTTGCCATATAGCCGCCAGATGACATACCTGAAACGGTAACGTTACCAAGCGTCAGAGATAACGGCGGTAAGGTTTCATCTGAGCGAATATCTTGGGCTAAGGCAGCGCTGGTCAAACTAGCCATTGCTACTGTGGTGAAAAGCTTTTTATAGAGTGTTTTCATGCTTAATCCTTTTCTAAAAACGTCTTGATGGCATTGGCCTGTGCGAAAACGTTGGTTACGCCCTCTAAGTGTCCAAGGCTGCCATTGAGAGTTTCAATCTGCGAGTCTTTGTTCATGCTCTTAAGGTTCTGATGGGCGTCTTGCGCCAAATACGGCATCAACAATAAATCTGACTGTGAGGGAATGAATAATGTCTTCGCTTTGATGGTGCTTAGCCCGTTATTAAGGTTCTGGTTGTGTCCAGCAACAAAAAGCTGACACGCTCTTACCAAATACAAAAGATGGTTGGCGTCCATGTGCTTGCTCCGTGCATACGCACGCTCGCGCAACCACGCTACAATGCTGTGGTCGTGGGTAATACTTTCCAATGGGCTAGATTCAACATTGCTAAACCCTAACGTTTTACCTTGTTGGTTGAAGAACGCTGGCGTGAGGGCATTTTGCGTTATCAGCATTAACGAAGCAGCAAGGCCGGCACGTGGTGGTGTCTTGTCATAATAATCACCGCCGTTAAAGTGGGTGTCCAACTTTATCGGGGTTGCCCAATGCTCAAGCGCTGCCGTGGTCCATGCATCACTCTCAGCTGTACCGATAACTGAAACGACCCTCTCAACCCAATCTGGATAAGCGCTAGCCCAATCTATTGCCTGCATCGAGCCCATAGAAGGGCCGACAACAGCATGCAGTTTTTTAATGCCCAAGCTCTCTAGTAGTGCTTTTTGCACGTTTACAAAATCGCGAATGGTGACCACCGGAAAGCGCAAACCATAGGGTTTGCCCGTGTCGGGGTCAATGCTTGCGGGGCCTGTGGTAATAACGTTATCGTCATAAGCGTTTAAGTTAACCAGGGTGTCAACGCTTACGACATAAAACCTATTGGTATCAATGGCCTTACCAGGGCCAATAATACTATCCCAATATCCCGGTGAAGCATCAGATAGTGAGTACTTCCCAGCCGCATGCGAGCTGCCTGAAAAATAATGAGTAATGAGTACGACATTGTCTTTTTTCTCAGACAGTGTTCCATAAGCTTCCCAGCCTACTTTTACTTGCTTGATCTCCTTTCCGCCAAAGGTGGTGAAGGAATCTAGCTCAAAGGTCTGTTTGTTAACCAACATAGCGTCATGCTGTGTATTTGTTGGCACGTGCTCGTTTTGAGAGCCAAGGGCCATGTGGCTGCAAGACACTAAGAGGAATAGGGCAAAGTAAGACCATAACGAACTTATGCCTTTATAGGGCGAATGTTTCTCGCTTGGTCGCGTTACGCGATAAAAGCGCTTATCCATAAGGGTGTTCATCCTTTAAAAAATACTGAATAAACCAATGGCCATCGCTAGACCGATAAGAGGCACCACGACTGTCAAAGCGCCCACTGCCCAGTACGCAGCCTGATGAGTTTCATGGCAAATAGCGCGAATGGTGGTGACCACGTAGCCATTATGCGGCAGCGAGTCTAACGCTCCCGACGAGATTGATACAATGCGATGTAGCTGGTCAGGCTCAACACCTTGATCAAGGTAATGTGGAGCGACTAAGGGTAGGGCAATGGCTTGTCCGCCTGATGCGCTTCCAGTTAATCCGGCAATGACGCTCACAGCAATGGCTGCGCCAATTAATTCATTACCCGGAATGGCTGTCATCATATCAACGGTGGTTTGAAACGCATCCGTGTTTTTCGCGATTGAGCCGAATCCGACTACCGCAGCCGTATTACCAATGGCAATAAGCGCGCCGGTTGTACCTGCATTGATAGCAGTGGGTAAGCTATGAAAATGCGTGTAGTTAATTACCAGCAAGCACAGTACACCGCCGCCAAGAGCTAAAATCAACGCTAACTGCGCCAGCGATTCGTGAAACAGAAAAGAAATAACAAGCACGACAATTAATGGAATTATACCGGTCAGAGGGTGAGGCAACTTACGTTCTCTAACGACGGGGTCAGTAGCCCTGGCTTCAAATACTTCGCCGTTGTTTACCGCCTTACGGATCATTTTAGCGAGCCACCAATAACCAAAAGCGGCCATGAATACGGCAACGACAAGGCTAACTTCCCACGCAGCAAAAGGCGACGTGCCCAGATACTTGATAGGGATCCAGTTTTGAATCTCAGGTGAGCCTGCTGAGGTCATGGTAAACGTGACAGAGCCAAACGCCATGGCTGCAGGAATAAAACGTCGAGGCAAATTAGCATCTTTAAAAAGACTCACCGCCATTGGATAAACTGAGAAGGCTACGACAAAAACACTTACGCCACCGTACGTTAAAATGGCGCAAGCAAGCACAACGGCAAGCACAGCACGTTTATACCCAATTTTATTTATTATCCATCGGGATACCGCGTCTGCCGCGCCAGTATCTTCCATGAATTTTCCAAACAGTGCACCTAGTAAGAACATAAAGAACCAGGATGCAATAAACCCAGAGAACCCACTCATGTAAGTTTCTACAAAGTTTACCTCTCCAGTGAAGACAGCAATGTTGTTTGTTATGGCTACG
Organism: uncultured Alteromonas sp.; assembly: GCA_964454185.1. Taxonomy (GTDB): domain Bacteria; phylum Pseudomonadota; class Gammaproteobacteria; order Enterobacterales; family Alteromonadaceae; genus Alteromonas. Next base: position 3,649 of record CAYVST010000134.1, on the reverse strand, counting down.
ACGAGCGCACACAAAGGGGCTGCAATAAACAAATTCATACCGCGTATTGTCAACACAATAAGGAGTAATAATCCGCCTACCAAGCCAATCATACTTAACATAGTTTTTTCCTTAAGAAATCTGTGACCGCAGATGATCCGGAACAGTTAAGTCGATAAATAATGGCAACTTGCACATAGCATTCTTGTTGTTGTGATGAACCGCAAGTGCATGTTTTCAAAATAAAACGCGTATAATTCGGTGTTTGATGAAACATCTGGCACCGTCAACAACGCGTTGTTCGTTTAGTCACAAAGTTTGACGTTACTTTTCCGAAAATCCCATAGTACGATGGTACTACATACTGTTAACAAATAATTAACTAAAGTGATTTGGACCGTAGGCAATACATCCGGCAGTGAACAAAACGCAAAAGAAAAAAGGACTCACTATGTCACTATCTACACACACTACAAATAACACTGCGACACGTTCTGCTAGCTGTTATCAATCATACCCCGTGCGCCGCAGTATGTGTGCGGCAGCTGTCGCGGCAGGGTTGCTCTCAATGCCAACACTTGCACAGGAAACGTCGGAAGAAAGTGCTGAAAAGGGCAAGCTTGAACGCATTGAAGTGACGGCGCGCAGAACAGTCGAATCGCTTCAAGAAACGCCGGTAGCCATTACATCAGTCGGCGCGACTGAACTGGGTGAAAAGGGAATAATGGTTCTTACCGAAATTCAGCAATTCTCGCCAAACACAACGCTACAGGCCAGCCGTGGTACTAACAACACGTTAACTGCGTTTATTCGCGGTTTGGGTCAACAAGACCCTTTGTGGGGCTACGAGCCGGGTGTTGGCATCTATATTGACGACGTCTACATTGCACGCCCACAAGGTGCAGTGCTTGATTTACTTGATGTACAACGTATTGAAGTACTCCGCGGTCCGCAAGGCACGCTCTATGGTAAAAATACCATTGGGGGCGCGGTGAAGTATGTCACCAAGGAAATGTCAGGCGAAACACAAATGAACGTTGAAGCAACCGTTGGTAGCTACAACCAACGTGACGTGCGCTTTACAGGGCAAATTCCACTGGTTGAGGATACCGTATATCTAGGAGTGGGGTATGCGAATCTGAACCGAGATGGCTTTGGCGAATACTTGTTAAGTGCGCTTCCAAATCAGGATAAAGAAAACTACAACAAAGATTTATGGGCTGCACGAGTCACTTTAGAAGTACACCCTAGTGACGACCTGTTTTTTAGAATAGGGTGGGACAAAACCGAAGATACCTCAAACGCAAAAGGCGGTTACCGACTGTTACCCAGTATTCTAACAGAGGCCCCGGTGCCTGATTCGGTATTTGATTCGTACACCAGTCTGCCTACCTGGAACAAGGTAGAATTAGAAGGCTTTACTTGGCTGGCACGCTATAACATGAGTGAAAACTTAGAGTTAAAATATATTGGTTCACACCGCGAGAGTTATTCGCCAACTAATATCGATTTTGATAATACGCCGCTACCCATTTTTGATGTTCCAGCAGAATACGATGACAGCAATGACACTCACGAATTGCAGGCAAACTACTTTGGCAGCAGCTTTAGTTTAGTGTCTGGCTTGTATTACTACGACGGCGAGAGTTGCGGTAATTTTGACGCGATTCTTGGCGTACTTGGTGTAGCACTAGGGGCGCCTGGGCTAACACGTGAAGTGACCGGCTGTAACAACTCTGAAAGTTGGGCAGCATATACCCAGTTAAACTACGACATTAACGACCAGCTATCATTGTCACTTGGCGCACGTTATACCGATGAGGAAAAGTCAGCGTTTGTGAATAACGGCCTTATTTTTGACAATGTTTATCCGTCTACGGATTGGATAGATGGCTACGTTAGACCAGACGGCCAGCTAGTACCACAAGTGCTAGGAACGGATACTGACGGTGACGGCATTTTAGATGCACCTGCTGTGGAAAGTTGGTCACGCTTTACACCTCGCGTGGGTATTGAGTACCAAATGAACCGCGACACTATGTTCTTTGCGAGCTATTCACAAGGCTTCAAGTCGGGTACGTTTAACCCTCGCGCCCAAACCAACGAGCCTGGCGTTAGACCAGAAGTAGTAGACAGCTATGAGTTGGGCATGAAAAGCGATTTAACTGATGCACTTCGTTTAAACGTTACGCTGTTTTCTTATGACCACAAAGATAGACAATATATTGGTGTAGAAGGTGATTTGTCAGACCCAACGGCACTTGATCAGCGCTTAAGAAACGCAGCAGAAACCGCGGCAAAAGGCGCAGAAGTTGAAATGACATGGGTGGCAACTGAAAACCTCCAGTTCGATATGGCATATGGTTTCATCGATTTTGAGATAGAGAGGAATCTAGCCACGCCTCCGCTGATTGGTTTAGCAAGTACGCCAGAAAACACGTTTAATTTTAATGCAAGCTACCTACTAGAAACCAGTTTTGGTGATATTGCATTTAATGCTAACTACTACTTTAGAGACGATTACCTTGTCTTTGAAACGAGCGACCTAATTCAACAAGATGCCTATGGCATGGTGAATTTGAGTGCGCGATGGGAGAGTGTTGAAGGCGATTGGTATGCGGGCGTGCACGTGAAAAACCTAACGGACGAAGAATACCTGGTTGGTGGTTACGACTTTGTCACCCGCGATGAACAAGGAAACTTTGGCCCAGGTCTTGGTGGCGATACAACCCTCATTGGCTACTACGGCGACCCTCGCACTGTTCATCTGACGGTGGGCTATCGTTTCTAAATCATTGAACTGCAATACAGTTGCAAAATAACATGTAACATGCCGACCCGTAATGAGTGGTCTATCACTACTCATTTTGGCTCGGCGTGATACTATGTTAATTAACAAAGTTGTTACACGTTGATAGCCTCATGCCCGTAAAAATATTAATTGCTGACGATCACCCCTTGTTTCGAGCGGCGATGTGCCATGCGCTTAGTACCATGTCCAACACGGTATTGGTTGAAGCGTCAACGTTTCCTGAAACCCTTTCTTGTCTTGAAGACGACGACGCTATCGAGCTTGTCTTTCTTGATTTGACGATGCCTGGCAATGAAGGGCTAAATGGCCTTTCAAGTATTCAAGCCCAATTCCCCGATGTTCTGGTTGTTATTGTCACGGCTCAGGAGTCTCCGTCACTAGTACAAAAAGCGTTGGCACTTGGCGCCAGTGGTTTTATTCCGAAATCTGCCTCAATAGAAAGTATCGTTGAAGCTGTCGAGCAAGTCTTAGACGGCGAAACATGGGTACCATCCAATTTGCAGTCTGAGCATTATGTTGATGAGGCCGATGAGTTTCACAATAAGTTACGCCAATTAACTCCCCATCAACTTAAAGTGCTTAGGATGGTATCAGATGGGCTACTCAACAAGCAGATTGCTTACGAGCTCGCCATCTCTGAATCTACAGTTAAACAGCATGTTTCGGCTGTGTTGAAGAAGCTCGGCGTGATAAATAGAACGAAAGCAGGAATAGCGTTTAAAAATGCTATGCAGTTATAGAAACCTACTATCGGGCCTTTTGCATGCTTTTTGCCGACAAATAGAATAATACATACATTCCACATTATCTTTACTACGCTTTGTATAAAATTTAGGGAAATAGGGTTTGATATTGGAT
>CAYVST010000133.1:0-8586 GCA_964454185.1 uncultured Alteromonas sp. | reverse complement strand
GCGAGATTAAATGTAGGCATGCGTCGACAAAAATGTAAATCGCTTCCTGTCTCTGTGATATGTTATATGGTAATGAAGTTTTACGGCTATAATTAACTGATGAAGACCGCAAATTATTTGTCGGCGTTGCCAAAGATGTGCTCGCTTGCCCTGTTAATCGTGTTTATGAATGTAACAAACAGTGGCGTAAGTGTTGCTGAAGAAGCCCCTGTTCAGTCTTATGAGGAAATTGACTGGGTAGCGCTTATGCCGGAAGATGATTTAAGCGCATTGATGAACAGACCTGAATTTCTTAATGATATTGCAGATGGTTCAGCGGAAGATTCACTAGATAGCTTTGCGTCTCAGATGTTAGAGGATGAACAGGCACAACGTTATCAATCGGCACTGGTATCCACACGCGTTATTGACGCGTTTGACGGCAAAGCTGTCCGCATTCCTGGCTTTATCGTGCCGCTTGAGCAAAATTCAGAGCAGTTAGCCACCACATTTTTTGTCGTTCCGTATTTTGGTGCGTGTTTACATATGCCTCCACCACCGCCAAATCAAATTCTGTTTGTTGAATTTGAAGAAGGTGTTGAAGTAGAAAATTTATATGACCCCTTCTGGTTTGAAGGCACTATTAAAATAGAAAATCATGAAAGTGCGTTAGGCACGTCAGCATATTCGTTATTGTTGGATAACGTAATGTTATATGAGGAGTGATAAAAATATGTTTTTATCAACATTAAAAAAATCTCTAGCCGTTGCGCTAATAACGTTTACTTTTAGCAGCACTGCATGTGAGTTACATGCGGGTATGGAAGGCATGGGATTTGGTTTTCAACACCCCTTAATGCAACAGCACATGGCGCCAAAACGCGATGCAATTATCGGCCTGAGAATAGACCGCAAACGCGAGATGGCAAAAAATGAGCAAGCGGCAGTTCCGCTTCGTTTTACGGTGCCACCAAACTACGAAAAAGTGAATGTAGATGTGACAACAAGCAGTGGTCTTTCGCTGCTTTCTGATGAACGTTTTAAAATTAATAAGGCGATGGGCAAGCAAGATATTAGTTTTGTGGCGTTAGAACCCGGTACACATGAAGTGGTGTTGAAGGTATACGCGTTAAAAAGCAACGTTCCTGTTACCTATACACGCAAAATAAAAGTTGTCGTTAGCTAGGTATTATTAGCCCCAGTGAGCATGAACACGTCTCGCAGTGCATTATGGGTTGTATCCATCGTGCTTTTTCTGGCCCTGGGAGTAGCAGTAGGGTTAGGGCTAGCGGGAAAGTTATCAGAAGATCTATGGGGTAAGTTACCGGGGTTATCTGCACTTGTTACTAGTAAAGACAATGTGCTTTACAGCAACGTTGCTGATGAGTTTGATAGGAAAGCATACCCGGTTGTAAGTTGGGATGCATTGTTGCCTGAGGCTGAAAGAGGCCTGTTAGGGAGCACAGCCCAGGGGCAAAACGACGATACATCTACGCCACTTCACGAACAAATTTTCAATTCTATTCAGCGAACGTTTGATGATAACTACCAACGGGCGCTTGTCTCAATCAATACCGTTGCCGCACTTGATAAGAAACCAGTGACGCTTAACGGCTTTATTGTTCCTGTAGAAGCAAATGCACAGCGCCGGATAACCGCGTTTTTTGTGGTTCCCTATTTTGGAGCATGCATTCATTATCCTCCACCGCCCCCCAACCAAATTGTGTACATATCGCTAAAACCTGATAGTGATGGCGACGCTGAACTTAGCCACGATTCAGTAGGTATAGGAAATATTGATATTCAAAAAGCCTATTCGTTTTCAGGGGTATTGCATGTTGGTATGTATGAAGACGTTCAAGGAACGTCGGCCTATATACTGGAGGTGGTTCAAATTGCAGAATATGTCGGTAGTGCACAAGAAGGTGCATTCCACAAAGAAAGCACCTTTACCAAGTCTGTGCGTTAGAGCGCGTTGACTAAAACGTCTTTCGGACGCCTACCAAGAACCATACATCGGGTTGGGTAAGATGAACAGTGAGGTTCCTGTTTTCGTAGAAAGAGCATTAACGTCAGCAGACTCTTGCGTAACACCAGCAAAGTCTTCAATGTTATCACCTATCTGCATGACGATAGCATGTGGTTTCTGCCAGTTAAGGCTAACATCGCCGATGCTGCAAACGGCTTCACCATTAACGAGTTGCGTTCTGCGTAAGTCTTTGTCATTCACGATGCCTGGCTGCCCTACGGCATCTTTGTCTAGCTGAACTCTCCCCATTACACAGGTGTTTTGAGGCGTTAACGGTAGCGACTGCGCCAATAGGTTTTCCCATGTGTAGCGATCAAGGCTTTTGTCTCTGTTAGTGATAAGTGCGACTTTGCCATTTCGGGCGATGACTTCTTCTAAAAACTCAGCAACACCAGGCACAAGCGTGGCTTCTTTGCGTTTTACCCACGCTTGCCAGCTTGCCGATGAATAACCTAGACCCTGTGACTCTCTTTCACGCTGATACTGACTGTTGTCTAGTACGGTCTCGTCGACATCCATTACTACTACATCTGCGGCATTAAACTGAGCGGGGAGCGCGTCTATAGCTTGTGCGTATACAAATTGGCTCAGTAAAGGGTATTCTTTACTCTCGGTTTGATAGACAACAGCAGTAGACAGAGATGGCGTGTCCTTAGGCCCTTTAAGCGAAGTTGAAGGCGCGCTTGTGCATGCAGCCATTGTTGCTACGACACCCGCTATGACGGCAGTTCGCGTGCAGCTTAATTGTGAAGATATGAATGTCAATGTAGTTTCCTTTACCAGTTTGAGGCCTGTAATAGCCACGCAACACGCACTAGCGTGAATTAATTGTGCCGCTTATTTCAGCAACCGCATCGTGCGCATGTAGGCTTTCTTGATGCTCTACTTTGACATGAAAGTAGGTTGCTGGGGTATACGTCGTCAACGCACTATGTAGCTTTCTGACGGCATCCTCGACAAACATCAAGTTTTGCGCATTTCGTTTTGCAAACTCCTGCTCATCTTCTCTTTTTACGGCGGTTTGGAGCGGTGTTGCTAACGTATTTTCAACTAAGTTAATAATATCAACGAAGTCCGGTGCGGCATTCTCTATCAAGTTTAGCGTAATGTGTGCAAAAGAGCGCTGTGCGTGAGCTGTTGCGATACTCGCTTCTTTAGACGCTAGCCATTCGCTAACCATGTTTGTATCAAGCGCTTTATTTTCAAACTGCGCCTGAAATGCTTCTGCTAACGCTTGTCTTGACAGCGATGCTGAGCAGGGACAAGTGCTTGAATAGGGTACACTAATACGCAATTGCGTTTGATATTTTTCTTGCTCCTTTTTTAATATCAACGCTGTATTATAGTGCTGGTAACCAGCAGTTTTACTGATAAGAGCCGGTCTTGATACGGTAAGTTCAAATTGCAAAGAGAGCGTTGCGGAAGTACTTAAACCAGCCTGAGACTGCACTAGTGCGTCCATCAACTCACTCAGTTGTATGCTGCCAAGCACCTTATTACTTAGGTGTTCTTGAAGTAAATTATACAGTCGCGACATGTGAATACCCTTGGCATGAGGGTCGTCAAGACTAACCGTTACGTTTGCCTTTGCTGTGCTGGCGATAGCAGTGCCTTGGCTATCGTGAATGGTCAACGGAAGTGCAATACCCTCCATGCCCACCTCGTTAATAAGAGGTCTTGTGTTAATCGAAGACTCGCGAGCGATATCGGGCAAGGAAGATGAAAAAGCGTGATTCGACAAGACAATGTCCTTACTACAAAGAAAAGATTAAAAATGTGTGTATAGGTCTAGACCGATGTAAACGAAGCTTGTTGTGGGGCGGCTCTTTTGCTGAGACGGAGGTTGACAATATGCGCAGCGACAACAAACAACGAACCTATCACAGTCACAACAGTTTCACCGTTTTCTCCTAGCACTTCATGACCCAGTCCGAGCATTTCAAGTACCAGGGGAGAGCTCAATACCATTAGCCCTGTTAAGCCAAAACAGACAACCCATAGCGTACGGTGATGGGTAAAGCCCATAAGCAAGGCCACAAAACCAACCGGAACAACAAAATACAGTAGGAGATGATGAAAGGTTTCATCAGTTAACATTGCAACACCCGCAAGAGACGGAATAGCAATAAGAAGTAAAGGTGTCAGCAAACAATGTACAACGCAAAGCGAAGACAAAATCATCGCGAATTTATCTGAAAAGGCTTGTGTTTTTGTCATTGCATTTCTTTGTGTAATTGAAGCCATAAATAGTCCTATAAGCGAGAGTTTACTTAACCTCAAATGAGGGCTCAGAGGCCTTGATGATAAATGCCTGTTGATTTGTTTGAGTTATCCAAGTTGCTCTTAGCATGGATACACTAGGCCATAATTTAAAACCGTTTACTTCGACTTGGGATATAGGCGACGCACACGTGAGCAAATAAGCAACACGAAAATCTGAGTGCATCGCGTGTTTGTCTCCCTCTTCGTGTTCGTCATGATGCCCGTGTTCTTCGTGTTCTTCGTGTTCCTCATGATGTCCGTGTTCGTTATGTTTATCTGCGTCATGATGATCGGTTTCATGGTCTACGGATTCATGTTCAGTGGCTTCTTGCCATGGCGACTCCATTGTGGTGTCAACAACAGAACAACTCGCATCAATGCTAAAAATATCTTTGAAACGTGAAAGCGTGCTTTCGGCCTTTGCAAATTGGCGTCGTTCAGATGCCGACTCCGGTTTATGTTCAAACCCCAGCACATCCGCTGCAGGAAGCTGCAAAACGAGTTGCCAATCGCTACCCGCCTGTAACACCTGTAACGTACCCTCTCCATGCGTATGAGGGGCGGCGTTGACGGAAACAGCGGCGAATAGTGAAAGACCACTTGCTACTTTTAGTAGCCCATTTTTTACGGTATTTAGAATGACAATCATTATTATCTCTTGAAAAATCGATACACTATAACATATCATTGGCGCAAATTTGTTACATTATCACATTTTTAGAATTAAAAATCAGGGGTTAAAAAAATGAAACTCACTCGGGTGGCATTAGGGCTCTCGCTGTTGATGCCAACGTCAATTTTGGCTCAAACACTGTCAGGTACTGTGACGAATGCGTCAGGTCTTCCAATTACAGGCGCGGTCGTTGAAATAGAGTCGTTAAAACGCACAGCAAGCACAGACGAAAAAGGTCAGTTTGTTTTTTCGGATATCAAAGAAGGCAACTACGACCTGCATATTTTTTCTCCTGGTTTTGCGCATCTTCACAAGGACGCTACGGTCGCTGCTGGTCAATCTGAAAATGGCGTGTATGTATTGGCGAGAAGTGCGATTGAAGTTATCGATATCTATGCCACACCGATGCACTTGTCTGTTATGGAATCTGCAACACCAGTTAGTGTGCTTTCAGGCGACAACCTTAGGCGCCAACAAGCAGCAACATTGGGCGATACGTTAGAGAAATTACCAGGCGTACAAACAAATTTTCATGGCAATGTTGCCAGCACACCGATTATTCGTGGGTTAAGTGGTCCTCGCGTACTAATTACGCAAAATGGCCTGGATGTGAGTGATGTATCTCGCGTTGGTCCTGATCATGCCGTTGCAGGCGAAGCGTCGACAGCACAACAAATAGAAGTGCTAAGAGGCCCCGCAACCTTGTTTTTTGGCAGTGGCGCAATAGGTGGTGTGGTTAACGTTGTTGATCAACGCGTACCTAAATCTAATGATACTCGTGGTGAGTTTCTTCTTGAGACCCAGACTGTTAATGACCAAAGTCTAGCTACATTCAATGTTACAACTGGTATGGACAATGTGGCATTTTATGCAGATGGTTTCTATCGTGATTCTGATGATTATGAAACGCCATCTGCACCAGATATCGACGACCCGGATGGCCCGAACGTGGTGGAAAACAGCGCAGAGGAATCGCATGGGTTCACTTTAGGGACAAGTTATCTATTTGACCAAGGGTACGTCGGCGTAGCTGTTGAGCAGTTTAATCGTGAGTATGGAATTCCTGGCCATAGTCATGGTGGCGTAGAATCTGTTTATGCCGACTTGGAGCAAACTCGTTATCAACTATTGGGTGAATACAACTTCCAAGATAGCTTACTTCAAAGTGTTCATTTTAGAGCGGGCTATACCGATTACGATCACGTAGAAATTGAGGGGAGTTTTGCAGGTACTCAGTTTAGCAATGAAACTGAAGAAGTGCGTGTTGAATTGCTTCATAAGCCAATAGCTGGCTGGCGCGGCGGTTTGAGCTTGCACTATAAAGGCAGTGATGTCTTCGCTCAGGGTGAAGAAGCCTTTACACCACCTTCAGAAATGGAAATGTTTGCTCTGGCGCTAATGGAAGAACGCCATTTCGGTAACTGGCTCGTCCAGCTGGGTGGACGCGTTGAACGCGTAACGCTCGATGCCGCGAGTGTGCTTTTGCCAGATATTGATGCACACGAGCATGACGATGATCATGACCACGATGATGATCACGACCACGGCGACGAGCATGACCACGGCGATGATCACGATCACGGCGACGAACATGACGATGAACATGGCCATGACGATGAACACGATCATGGTTCTAGCGAATTTATTCGCCAGTTTGATGTGGCACAAGAGTTTACGCCTGTCTCTCTCTCAGCGGGGGCGGTTTATACGATTAACGACGAATACAATGTTGGTATTTCATTGTCTCGCTCACAGCGCGCGCCTTCTGCTTCTGAATTACTCTCTTTTGGTCCTCACATCGGAACGCGAACTTATGAAGTTGGTGCACTATTCGATTTAACCAGTGACGATGAATTTATTCTTGCGCAAACGCCAATTGACCTAGAAACAGCCAATAACGTTGATTTAACGTTTAGAAAAACACAGGGCGACGTTGGGTTTGTGTTCAATATTTTCTACAACCAAGTAGACAACTACTACTACCAAGAAGGCACGGGCCTTTTTGCTGAAAGCGGCCACGATCATGATCATGGTGATGAACACGCCCACGAAGATGAGCACGCGCATGAAGATGAACACGGTGATGAGCATGACCACAGCGACGAATTGCCTGTGTATCTGTTCCGCTCAGCTGATGCCATTCTTCATGGTTTCGAGTTGCAAGTTGCGTGGCAAGCAACGGATGCACTTAAAGTGGATATGTTTGCAGACTATGTAAAAGCGCGTTTAAAAGACGGTGGAGATCTTCCTCGCACATCACCGATGCGTGTAGGTACACACCTTCAATATACACTAGACCGTTTGCGTGCTGACTTAGACATTACGCACTTTGCCAAACAAGACAATATCTCGTCTTTTGAGACCGAAACAGATGGTTACACCCTAATCGATGCCTCTATCACTTACGATATTCCTCTTGGTGACATCGACTTATCCGTGTATTTGAGCGGTGAAAATTTGACTGATGAAGAAGCCCGCGTTCATACCTCTTTCTTGAAAGATATTGCACCGCGCCCGGGAAGAAATTTTGCGCTAGGCGTACGCGGTTACTTCTAAAAAAAACAGAATTTTAAAAGGACATAACACATGAAAAACAGTTTGATGCTCACGGCTATTGCAAGCGCACTTATTTTGGCAGGTTGCGGCGACGCAGAAACCAACATTGTTGAATTACCTCCTATTGAAGTACCTGATGATCATGATCACGACGACCATGACCATGATGATGGCGACCACGACCACGATGATTTTGAAATTGAAAGCGAAGGTCGTTTAGTGGTTTCTGACGCAGCCTCTAACACGCTAACTGTGGTTGATTTAGACGATAGCAGTGTACTTGACACGTTTACTTCAACTTTTGAGGGCAGTAGCTTAAGTACGTCAGCAGGATATCGCTTCGCGGTAATTAACTCGCGCAGTAATGGACTTACTGAATTTCTTGACGGTGGACTGTGGCGAGAAGATCACGTAGACCACCTACACGACTACGAAGAAGCGCCTGAGATGTCCGACTTTACACTTGAAGGCAGCAAGCCGACTCACATCGTCGTGCATGACGGACAGCTAGCTGTATTTTATGACGGTGACGCCGAAACCAGCATGCCAGCAGGTGTGAAAGTGGTTACAGATATGCAAATTGCTAGTGAAACTGACGATGTTCCTTCGCTTGATTTCACAGTGAATATGCATGGTGTTGCTGAGCCGCGTGGTGACATGTTGATAAGCTCGGTACGTCGCGATGACGCTGTAAGCACATCGTCTAACCCAATTTTGCCAGACAGTGTTGCAGTTTTTCATTACCACGATGGTGAATACGATGAAGAACAACGCTTTGATGGGGAATGTGCTGACTTGCATGGCGCAGCACAAAACGAACTTGCTGTCGCGTTTGGGTGTAGCAATGGCGTACTAGTGTTAAACGAGAACGATGAAGTATTTACCAGCACGTTTGTTGAAAACATCGATAGTCTAAATGGCCTTCGCATTGGTAACTTGTATGGACACGAGCACGCTGACGCGTTTATTGGTGTTGCGTCACAGCACGGCGGCGGCAGTGCTATTTTGGCCAATGTTTCACCGGTCACCAGTTCGATGGAAGTGATTGATTGGATGCCGGAAACTGACGCACATGCGGTATCGTATG
>CAYVST010000132.1:0-8611 GCA_964454185.1 uncultured Alteromonas sp. | reverse complement strand
GCCTAACGGTAAAGTCCATTGAGTCGGTAAAGCTACGCTGCCACACATCGAACCACCTATCATGTTTAGCGTAGTTATCAACTGCTTTTAAACGGGTATCTTTTTCTTCTTTTGTATCGGGGTTTTGCTTAGGTGAGGTTGATGGGGAATCTTGCATCGGTCTATCGATGCCATTGGTCTGATAAACTGGCACTTTGAGCGACACAGCGTTGCCAGTTACCACCATATGAGAGGGTAATAATAACGAGCAACACAAGGCTATTGTACTCAGCACGGCTTACTAACTCCTTGTTAAACTGACGATTAAAATAACCACGGTAAGCTTTGTATAATGTAGTAATAGAGCATCGCGCCGCGCGTGTAAAACGTCAATCATTATTCACTGTCACAAATATTCAGGTGAAAGCAGCGCCGTGCAGTGGCATACTGTAACTATCGATGTAAGGGAGAATATTTTTATGGGTGGTATTGGTATCTGGCAACTGCTGATCATACTAGTTATCGTAGTGCTTTTATTCGGCACAAAGCGCCTTAAAGGCATAGGCACAGACTTGGGTGGGGCCATCAAAGGTTTCAAAAAAGCCGTGACCGAAGAAGAAAAAGATGCAGACTTTGAACAGAAAAAGCAGGTTGAAGAAAAAGCAACGGCTGACACTGTTTCTACAACATCGAGCGACGTTAAAGAAAAATCCTAATGTTCGATATCGGCTTTTGGGAGTTATTAGTTATCGGTGTTCTGGCGCTGCTTATTCTTGGGCCAGAGCGTTTACCGGGAGCTATGCGCTCAACCATCAATACAATTCGAAGTGTACGTAACGTGGCAACAGGCTTTAAACAAGAGGTTGAGCATCAGTTGCGCGTTCACGAATTACACGAGAATTTGAAGAAAGCAGAGCAGCAAGGGCTCAAAGACCTGTCACCTGAAATAGAGCAGAGTGTCGATGAGCTAAAAAAGGCTGCTGAATCGGTTCAAGAACCCTATAAAAAGCAATAAATGTCTGACACTAACAACCTAATTTCTCACCTAATCGAGCTCCGTAGCCGCATTTTGAAAGCGCTCTTGAGTGTTTTGATTGTGTTTTTGTGCCTAGCTGCGTTTGCACAAGACTTGTATCAGCTGCTAGCCATGCCATTGCTAGAGAGCCTACCTGAAAACGCAAGTATGATTGCAACGGATGTCGCGTCGCCCTTTTTTGCGCCGTTTAAATTGACGCTAGTGTTGTCATTTTTCATAGCGATACCTTATGTACTCTTTCAGGTTTGGGGGTTTGTGGCTCCAGGCCTGTATAGAAACGAAAAACGTTTGGTTGCGCCTTTGTTGTTTTCAAGCACCTTGTTGTTTTACGCAGGTATGGCGTTCGCTTACTTTGTTGTTTTCCCTATCGCGTTTGCGTTTTTTAATAGTGTCGCGCCAGAGGGAGTCACGGTCAGTACTGATATTTCCAGTTATCTTAATTTTGTACTGAAACTGTTTTTCGCTTTTGGGGTCTCATTCGAGATACCTATTGCCATTATTTTAATGTGTTGGACTGGGGTAACGGATGCCAAGTCATTGCGAGCAAAACGCCCGTATGTCGTAGTGGGGGCGTTTGTTGTTGGTATGCTTTTGACACCACCAGATGTCATTTCGCAAACCCTACTTGCAATACCTATGTGGTTGCTGTTTGAAATCGGCGTGATCATTGGCGGATTGTATGCAGGGAGAGCGGCCTCAGAAGATGAAGAGCATACTCAACATCCAGACAATACATAGCAGTTAAAAATAGAAAGGAATAAAAATGAAAATACGCGTACTTTCTCTTATCACGTTGCTATGCACGGTTGGCTCGTTTTCAGCAAGTGCTGAAACCGTTGGGGAGGCACTACAAAAATGCCGTTCTACAGATAATAGCCTCAAGCGCTTGGTGTGTTACGACGGAGTGGCAAAATCTCTTGCCCAATATGATGGGGTGAATGAGCAGGTTGGTACTGTAAGACCAATGCCCATGGTTCGCGCCGAAGGTGCATCTCAAACTCAGCAGGCGCAAAGCGGTGTAACTCAACAACGTGCTCCACAAGTTGAACCGGCAAACGATTTTGGGCTTGAGAATAGAATAGACCCAACCAAGCTGGCCGATTCTTTAGCTCTTTCAATTACAGAGATCGCAACGAATTCACGTGGTAGGTTCGTGATAACGTTCGACGATGCATCTGTTTGGGAGCAAACTGAGCGAAGTACGTTAAAAGTAAAAGTAGGTCAATCAGTAACCATTGAGCGAGGGTTACTTGGTGCCTTTTTCATGGGTAAGGAAGGCTCTAATAAGCGAATGAAACTAAAGCGTTTGAAATAGATGGCGTGGTTTGATGCTGGCGTCAATCTTTTGGATAGCCGTTTTGACGCCATAGAGATCATCAATAGAGCCAAGGATGCCAATGTAGAAAAGCTGTGCGTTATCACGACTCACCCCAATGAGTGGGCGGCTGCGTGCGCTCTTTACGAGCAGTTTCCTCAACATGTGTGTTATACCATTGGCGTGCACCCGCATAATGCAAAAGATGTTCAACCTCATCATTACGATGAAATAAAAACCCTTGCCAAGCAAAAAGGCTGTGTGGCCATCGGGGAATGTGGGCTGGATTTTAATCGAGACTTTTCTCCTCGGCCCACACAACTTGACGTGTTTGAAGCACAGCTGGCAATTGCCCGCGATATTGGTCTTCCCGTTTATCTTCACGAGCGCGACGCATTTGAACAACAATTGGCACTTTTGCGTCGCTATATGCCAGGGCTCAAAGGCGGTATTGCGCATTGCTTTACAGGAAACGTTGAGCAAGTTAAGCAATATTTAGCATTAGGACTTTATATTGGGGTAACAGGCTGGGTCTGTGACGAAAAGCGGGGCGTTGATTTAAGAGAGGCGGTCGCGCACATTCCTCTTGATAAGCTCATACTAGAAACTGATGCGCCATACCTCTTTCCAAAAACACTGCGCCCTAGAAAGCGAAATAATGAACCCGCATTTTTGCCCCACATTGCTCATCAATTAAGTGAGCATTTAAGTTTAGAGACTGATAAATTGCGCAATTGCAGTTATGCTAATGCGTGTGAGTTGTTTTCACTCGACGATATATAGGTTTGTATGCGATTAAATTTAAAGGCGATGCCAAGGTATGACGCAGGGCTTGTAGCTATAACCGTTATTGCCGTGGTCGCGTTTATTTTTGTGGTGTTTAGTTTGTCGCCTTCGACAAGCAAGGGGCCACATTTCTCGCAGCTCGAGTACTTAATTGACAATGACAGCTCACTAGACTTTAACACTATTACTCGCGTTCCTAACGGTCAATGGACGTCAGTTTCGTCACCTGTAAATTTAGGCATGCACAGTGAAACCTATTGGTTTTCACTTTTAGTTCCCCCAACTGAGAGTGACGAGCACCGTTATTTGCTTCACATAGATTACCCACTCATCGACAATCTTGATATTGGAATTTATCGCAATTTTGGCAGTACACCTATTGCCACCTTTTCCGCAGGCGATGCCCAGCGAATTGCGTTACGCCCCATCAAACACGCGACACCGTTGTTTCCTCTGCCTTTAAGCGCTGAGTCACAGCGTGTCTACATAAAGGTTCAAACATCGGGAACGGTGCGATTACCCATTAGTATTTGGGAAGAAAGAGAGTTCTTTAGCTATACGTCGGGGAAAAACATCGCGCTGGGTATTTTCTTTGGTGTGCTAGTGGCGATGGGGGTGAGTAACGCTTTTCTGACTTTTGCAGCACGCAATGCATCTTTTCTCTACTACTCTGGCTATGTATTAAGCTTGGCGCTTACCTTGGCTACCTTACACGGCTTAGGGTATATGTATTTGTGGGTAGACAACGCCTGGCTGCAAAGTAAGTCTCTACTGTTGTTTGCTAATTCAACGATTTTATTTGCCGCCATGTTTACACGCAGTCTGCTCCCTATTCGGGAGTTTAGCGCAAAACTCGATAAGATAACCCAAAGCATTGCTTGGGTTGTTGGCGTAAACACCATAGCCGGGTTTGTCTTACCTTACTCCTTCATGATAAAGGTTTATCTTGTTGTTCTTACCCTAATCGTGATTTATACGCTGAGTTTAGGTATTTGGCTGACACTCAAAGGTGTTGTTGTAGCGCGCTACTTTACTATTGCCTGGGCTTTTTTATTAGTCAGTGGGTTAAGTGCAAGTTTAGACAATACCAACTTCATTGAACTCCCCATTTCTTCAAATAGCTTGTTAATTGTTGGCGGTGCAGTAGAAACACTCATATTGGCTCTTATACTTGCCATTAATTACAGCCATAGCAGAGATGACTTGATATCCGCGCAGCAATTTGCACTCGAGCAGGAAAAGCAAGCTAATATCGCGAAAGAAGATTTACTTGAGGTGCAAAAGCGCTACCAGGATGATTTGGAGTACAAAGTAGAGGAACGCACGTTAGAGCTTGAGATTACTTTACGCGAATTATCTGAAGTTAATCAGGAGTTAGAGCGCCTTAACGCCATTGACCCTTTGACAGGTGTGCATAATCGACGTCATTTTGACAAACGATTGCGTTCCGAAGGACGACGTAGTCGAAGAGAACAAACACCATTGTCTCTGGCGATTATTGACGTTGACCATTTTAAATCAGTCAATGACAAATACGGTCATGATGGTGGCGATGAGTGTCTTATTCACGTTACCCGCATTTTTCAAAAACTGCTTCAGCGTCCAACCGATGATTTGTGTCGTATTGGTGGTGAAGAGTTTGCCATTATATTACCGAATACAGAGCTAGAGGGCGCGCGTCATGTTATAGAGTCGATGCGAGATGCTCTTGAGAAAAACCCTCTCCTCTACAACGGCGAGCAAGTAAACCTGACAGCGAGTGCGGGGGTATCAACCACTATCATCCGTGATGAAGACCATGCTCAAGTGCTATTCAGGTATGCGGATGAATTGTTGTATCAGGCTAAATCTGCCGGTAGAAACAATGTGAAACACGAATATTTACAGGAAAAACTATGACATCTTCTTCTTTCCCTCTGCGCAGAATGCGCAGATTGCGCGCCAAAGATGCACTGCGAGGGCTTGTAGCAGAGCATACTTTGACAGCGAACGATTTAATTTATCCCGTGTTTGTATTGCCTGGTGAAAATGCAAGAGAAGCGGTGCCTTCAATGCCAGGCGTAGAGCGCCTGTCCGTCGATTTACTGATTGAAGAGGCCGCCAATTGGGTGGCATTGGGTATTCGCACATTGGCGCTATTTCCCGTTACTCCTATGTCACTAAAAACTGATTGTGCGAGCGAAGCCTTTAATAGGGATGGATTGGCACAGCAAGCTATGCGAGCGATGAAAAAGGCATTTCCAGACGTTATGTTAATGTCAGACATTGCGCTTGATCCTTTCACGTCTCACGGCCAAGACGGTTTAATCGACGAAAACGGCTATGTAATGAATGACGAAACTGTTGACGTGCTTATCAAGCAGGCGCTGTCACATGCTGAAGCGGGGGCTGATATTGTGGCGCCTTCTGATATGATGGACGGCCGTATTGGCAGCATTAGAAAGGCACTTGAAGAAGCTGGTCACATAAATACGTGCATTATGGCCTATTCAGCGAAGTATGCATCTGCATACTACGGGCCTTTTAGGGATGCCGTGGGATCGGCGGCCAACATAAAAGGTGGCAACAAAAAGACGTACCAGATGGACCCTGCCAATACCGACGAGGCATTACATGAAATTGCTCTTGATATTGATGAAGGGGCAGACATGGTAATGGTGAAACCGGGAATGCCATATTTAGATGTGGTTCGTCGCTGTAAAGAAACGTTCAAAGTGCCAACATTTGCATATCAAGTCAGTGGTGAATACGCCATGCATCAAGCGGCATTTGCTAACGGTTGGTTAAACGAAGATGCTGTTATCTTAGAATCACTTTTGGCCTTTAAGCGAGCAGGTGCAGACGGTATATTGACGTACTTTGCCCCTAAAGCAGCGGCGTTGTTAAAGGCGACCTCGTAGCGCCGATTGCAGCAGAAAAGTACGTGAGAAAAATGCGTAGCAGTTAGCGCAATAAAAAGCCGCGATGTATCGCGGCTTTTCGTTGTAAGGCTTAAGTTAATAGGCGATGGGTTTATTTGCAGATAAGCTCGCAACCTGATTTATGCTGAAGCCAGCATTCATTGGCAAGTTCTGCGTTAATCAGTGGATGCGCTTTTAGCCAACCTTCCGGAAAGGTAAGCGACCAACTGTTCTCATTGCACACTAAGCTTACTTCAGGGATATGTTTGTTTTGTCGTCTTAAACACAACACAACTGCTATACGCAGCACACGCAATAGCCCTCGGAGCATGGGTCTATACTCTTCGTGATACTTATCAAAGACTGATTTTTCAATATTTAATCTGTGTTGTGCAACAAGGTCTCTTACGGCAGCGCGTTGCAGGCGAGTGAAGCCGGGTAAATCAATATGGCTTAATATATATTCGCCGTGTTCGTGGTGGCGTTTGTACTCAATATGCAGACCTATCTCATGTAACTGCGCAGCGGCGCCCAATATGGTTTCGGTGTCTAAATGGCAAATGTTTTGCTGAGCACAAAGCTGATGACACAGCGTTAACGCAACCTGTTTTACGTTGTTCGCATGCGTGGTATCAACGTGATAGCGGTGCATGGCCTGATTGAGGGTTTGCTGGCGGCGATCATTGTCTTTAATGTTGTCTAACATGCCGTAAATTAATCCTTCGCGTAGCGCACCTCCAGAGATATTCATATGCTTAATCTGAAGTGCTTCGAAAAGACTAATAAGAATGGCGAGCCCAGAAGGAAAAATCGCTTTGCGATTGTCTTCTAACCCATCAATGTCCAGCGTTTTAATATTCTCACATTCGATACACTGTTTCTCTAAATGGTAGAGATAGTCTAAGCGTATTGCATCGCTAATGCCCTGCGCAACCAATATTTCCGTGATCGCTTGGGGGGTGCCTGATGCACCGAGGCAGTTTTCCCAGTCGAAGCATAAAAACGCGTCTGCTACGTTGGCAATTAAGGCGTGCGCTGCGGCTTTCGCCTCAAGAAAATTAGCTTGTGTAATGTTTCCGCCTTGAAAGTAACGCTCCATAAAGGTTACACAACCCATGTCCAGACTTTTCAAATGGATGGGCTGCATGTCGTTACCAACAATAATCTCGGTGCTCGCACCACCAATATCGACGACTAAACTATTACCTTGGTTAGCAGACGTATAAGCGACCCCCAAATAGATTTGACGGGCTTCTTCTTCACCGCTGATAACGTCAAGCTTGTGGTTGAGGATTTCCTCTGCTTTTCGGATAAAAACATGCGCGTTCGTAGCAAGGCGCAGTGTTGCCGTAGCCACTATTTTTATATTGGATGGAGGGATGTCTTGCAAGCGCTCAGAGAATACCTGCAGGCATTGCCAGCCGCGTTCCATGCTCACTTCATCTAGTGCCATGGCGTCGTCTAGACCGGCTGCCAGTCGCACTTTTTGTTTAATTTTCCCTATTATTTGCACGCTTCCATTAACCACATGAACAATGACCATGTGAAAGCTGTTAGACCCTAAATCAACCGCGGCATAGTATTCACCGTAGGTCTGTGCGTCGTGCTGAAGTTCTGCCTGCATATAAAACTCTATCTATACTTACGCCTTGTGATTGCGCTGTTGAGGCTTTCCACGGCCTCGACCATTACCACGACGAGAAGAGTTTCTTGTGTTAGGGGAACGTCTTCTACGCGGTTTTGGCGCCGTTACATCATCAAGCAAGGCGCTTCGGTCATAATCGGTGACCGGAATCGCTTTTTGAATATACTGTTCTATTGAAGGTAAATTAAGCGCGTACTTTTCACAAGCAAAACTAATTGCTACGCCGCTTTGGCCTGCGCGGCCAGTACGACCGATACGGTGAACGTAGTCCTCTGCGTCGTCAGGTAAATCGTAGTTAAATACGTGCGTAACAGCATCAATGTGAAGGCCTCGCGCGGCAACGTCAGTGGCCACCAAAATATCCAGGTTACCTTTGGTGAAGTCTTCCAAAATACCCAGTCGCTTCTTCTGCGGCACGTCACCGCTTAGCAAGCCTACGCGGTGGCCATCGGCGGTAAGCCAGTCGGTTACTTTTTCACAGCTATTTTTTGTATTGGCAAAAACAATCGCCTTTTCCGGCCACTCTTCTTCAAGTAGTGTCAGAAGTAATAGCATTTTATCGTCGTCAGACGGGTAGAATAACTCTTGGGTTACACGTGTCGCCGTAGTTTGCTCTGGCGCTACCTGAACGTGCGTAGGGTTATTCATATGCTCGTATGCTAACTCTTGTACGCGATAGCTTAGCGTAGCAGAGAACAGCATACTCAAGCGTTCGCTAGCTGGCGGCATGCGGCGGAACAAGAAGCGGATATCTTTAATAAAGCCCAAATCGAACATGCGGTCGGCTTCATCTAGCACAGCAACCTGAATATTATTCAGCGTAAACACATTCTGTTTATAGTAGTCCAGTATGCGTCCTGTCGTGCCAATTATAATATCTACCCCTTCTTCCAACGTTTCCCGTTGACTTTGGTAACCTTCGCCCCCATAAATCAAACCAAGCGACAATC
>CAYVST010000131.1:0-8622 GCA_964454185.1 uncultured Alteromonas sp. | reverse complement strand
AGCCTGACATACATATCCCAGTCTTGGCCATTGTTTAGGGTTTCGTCGAATTTCAGCTCTTCCAATAACTCACGTTTACAACTAAAACCACTCATGCCGCAGTATGTGTTACCTCTCAGCAATGACTGTTTGGTTACCCAGTTATCTGCGTTAACCACTACAACGTGCTCTTTGCCGAGTTGCTTGAAACCGGTAACGACAGCCTCGCAGCCCAGAGTGAATTCAGCGCTGATTACTTCTAAGTAATTGGGTAGCCACACATCATCATCATCCAAAAAGGCAACCACATCACCGCTTGATTCGCTAATACCAATATTTCTTGCCTTGTTAGCACCACAGGAAACACTCTGCTTTAGGTACCTTGCGTTTAGACTTTCAATTAGAGGAAATACTTCCTGGTAGTCTTTGGAAGAATTGTCGTCAATAACAATGACTTCGAATGGCTTGATCGTTTGATTTTTCAGCCCCACCAGTGCTTCTTTCAAAAAGTCTGGACGATTGTAAGTTGTTATTACTACAGAAACTTTCATTATTACCTCCTGTAGTTTGACTCTGAAACTTTTGCCAACGACTGTTCATTTAACACTTGAGAAAAATGGCCAAGCGTTTCTGACGCGATTCCATCCCAATTAAACTTTTTCAAAAAGGCTTTTTGGTCTATAAAAAGATCTAAGGCGTCTATGTTTTTCAGTTTCTTGGATAACGACGAAATGTTGCCCACGTTAAAATAGCTGTCCCTTGGGGCTTCAATATCCAAATTAGGCGTGATATCACTCAAAATAACCGATGTTCCAGCGCTAATGGCTTCAAGCGCAACAATAGGAAGCCCTTCATGATAAGAAGGTAAAACAAACACTGAGGCATGTTGATAAAGTGCCTTCAACGCGTCACCCGACCTACGCCCGGCAAAAATGACCTGATCAGAAGCCATTCTTCTCAAGTTCTGTGAATATTCATCTTCATGATCACAGTCACCAACAATGACCAGGTTTAAATCAATATCTGCATTTCGAAACGCCAGGACTAGGTCATCAAACCCCTTTTCAGGAACCAGTCTGCCTACGGCCAAAACATAGCGACCTGCTTGTATATTCAGATCTTCAGGAATATAGCTTTCAGATATTTTCCCCGCAAATGACGTCAAAGAGCCATTTGGCACAAATGTAATTCTGTTTGCTTGAGGCGCAAAATGAGTTTTTAGCTGTTCGCTCAGTGTCTTTCCTACAACCAGTGTTTTATTGCCCCACTTAACACCAAGCTTCTCGCCCATTTTCAGCACACTCTTAGCAAACGAACTCCATTTTTTTCTGTCATAGTCTGCTCCGTGATGAGTAACAACCACTTTCATTCCAAGTAGTCTGGCGAGCGGCGTAAACAACGCGGGCCCCACCGCATGAATGTGAACAATGTCTGGCCTAACAAATATTCTTGCATAAAAAATAGCGATAAAAGTATGTAAGAAAGTCTCCAATAATTTGTGCCGCATAGCCCACACACTGACAACTTTCACGCCTTTATACACAGAGTGTTTTTTTTCGATATATGGTGAGCGAGCAATAACCGTAACATCCACACCATTTTCAACCAAGCGAGGGTAGAGTTGCTGACAATGAGACTCAATTCCGCCCATTACATCAGGGATCCCACGAAGTCCGATAGCACAAATTTTCATTTAAAAGCTCGCATAGTGTGTAGAGACGTTGACACGTTTTTTCTTTGCTGTTCAACGCTTCTTACATTAGAAAAAACAACGGCTTGAACAATTGAAAAGAAAATAAGCCCTTCAATGTTCCAAAGTGGCATAGTTGCCATATTCATAGTTACAAAACCTAAAATAGAGAAACTAACGGTTTTAGAAAGACTTGCATTAGCTAACTTCAATGCATTTAAGAGTGTCTGCACCAAAATTATAATAAATGTCACTATGCCGATTATGCCAAACTCATATAAATAAGAGACGAATGTATTGTGTGCATACTTTGGAAATACTTTACTCCAGGATTCTGCCCCAAAACCGAAAAGCTGATTTACAAGCCCAGCATTTCGGTAAGCATCTATGTACTGACTCCAAATAAACACGCGAGCAGACATAATGTCTTTTTCAGATTCACTGAAATACACTGGTGCTTTCAAAATTAAGTCTAAGTTACTTACCAATAGCGCGACGTCTGAAAACCGCTCTCTCATCGTAAAAGACAGCACCATAAACGTAAAAACGAGTAGCATAGTGACAATGGTCATTACAGGGACTTTCTGCGAAGGTTTGAGGCGCGTTTCCACCAAGGTGTAATAAAAAACAGCAGCGATAGGAAGAATGGTGAGTATCGATGTTCTGTAATTTACCAGTACCAGCAGTACTACAGACACCGAAAAGAGCAGTGTTCTAAATTTCAACGTTCCTCTTTCTACCAAACCCACTAAAAAAATAAAGCTTACAATGATCATCGAAAAAGCAGCTTCATGGTTATAACCGCCAATGTAACTGGTAGACCCGTCATTTTCTGTAGCTTTAGCGTGTCCTAGCAAGACAGAAATCAATTGAAGGGATACTGGCATCGCAAAGGCAACCAGTAGTTTTTTGAACGACTCGTTTTGTCCTTGGATGCGAATTGACAGAAAAATCGCACTTGCCACCACGAGAAAATAACACCATTTTACGAGTACATTTAACGTACCTGATATTTCCGTGTTTATTAAGCCGCTAATAGCTATTGCAACAAAAAAGAAATAAAACGGAAGCAATTTTTTAAGTGTAAAAACTGCTGTTGGTATGAGCATCAACCCAAGACCTGCCACGCCTATGCTTCCTAGCGCATTAATAGAAAAGCCAGCCACAAGCGATGGGTAGGTTATCGTATGAAATGCAGACAGGAAAAATCGTAACCAGATTGCACAAATAGCAAAGGCCAAATACTTATTGCAATTACTCGTAATAGTTCGATAAACCAAAAACAGGCTTATCACACCCACTATTACTTTGATCCCTTCAAACATTGTTAACTTGTTACCTGCTCAATAATAGCAACCACTTTCTCGCGAAACGCCGGATATGAAAACGATTCGGCACACAATTTACTTTTTGTCGCGTAGGCCTCTCTTGCTGACAGCTCGTCCAGCGCTTGTATTGCTTCAGTCACACCGTCAACGCTGCCTAATTCGCATAGGATACCGTTTTTTTCTTGGCTTGCACCATTAACTTCATATGGGTACTTTTCTGCTAGTATTTCAGCCGGTCCCGATTCACAGTTAGTGGCAATAACGGCTTTCTCTAAGCACATTGCCTCTACAATAGCGTTAGGGAAACCTTCAGCGTTTGACGTACTCACAAAGTATTCTGCTTTTGCAATGTATGGGTACGGATTTGCTTTAAAGCCGAGAAAGTGAACTCTGTCAGATAGCCCATTCTTCGCAGCTAACGCTTTTAACGACTCTTCCTCATCACCTACACCAAGAATAACGAGATCTTCTTGTATTTCGGCCTTTGCATAGGCATGAATCAGCAAACTGAAATTTTTATTTTTCACTAACCGCCCTACCCCAATAACGTAAGGCTTACTGGGCACATCTTGCACATACTCTGCCGCCGCTACTTTCAAAGAACTTATGTCATAAGGGTTATATAAAACAGAAACTCTGTTTTCAGGCACCGCATAGTTTTCAATTAAATCAGCCTTTACGCCTTCAGAAACTGCAACCACAGTTGCCGCACGCTTGTAGGTAAGTTTTACCAATAAACGACTCACCTTGTCCTTCAGGCCTCCAGAAAAGTGGCTAGAAGTATTAACACGTTCACTAACGATGGCACTGAATTTCAAACGTTTGGAAAGTGCAATATTCAAAAAATTACTTCGTGTAAGAAAACTAAAACAATATTTTGGCTGTAATTCGCGAAGAAGTGGTTTGAGCAGTTTGTAGCCCGCCGCAAGGCTTCCTTTTGAATCTAAGACTGTCTTATTCACGTAGCTAGGGCAAACCTGAGATTCAGGTAGGTCATCAAGCAAAACAAGATGTACTGGTACACGCTTTTCTGTGAAATAGGTTTCCATAATGGCCAAAAGTTTAACCATTACTCGTTCAGCACCACCGCCCTCTAACGAATTAATGATAAACACCGCTGGGCGCCCTAAATACATGAAAGATCCTTTTTGTCGAAAAAATACTACAAAAGCGTTACTGAAAACGCTCGAAACACCAATATCGTAACTCAATTACAAACTAAGTTTCAGTATTTCTGAATTAATAACTCGCTGATTGATTGTTTTGGTCACATGTCACTTTAAAAACATGCGTGCTATATCTGTGTAATCACAAAACGTGCCAACCTGATACAGGTTTCACTGAAAAAACGAATAATGTAAAAACCTTTCAAGTTATCACCAAGTTTGCCATCATTAGCAAAACAACTTTTGATAAGGTTACGCTGCTGAAATGAAAGAATTTTTACACTTACCTTATTGATCACAAAAGTTAAAATCTATTGTATACCGATAAACAACCACGCAGTGAAACTACAATTAATCAAAGAACGCGCAGTATATTCACTATTAGCGCGGGCTTTTTTGTTGTTTTTTGTTTATTTTCGGTTTCGACTCTTGTTGCACAACAAGAAAGCATTTTCACACCAGAAGTGTACGTGAGGATTAGCGCACTCTACGGTAAAGAAGCGTCTGAAGATGTTGCAGATTGGAGACAGCTAATAGACGAGCTTCGAGCGGAAGACGTCGATGAAAAGCTCTTCTCCATCAATCGTTTTTTCAATCGCCTGGACTTTGTGGACGACGTAGTCCACTGGCAGAAAAAAGACTATTGGGCAACGCCTATAGAGTTCATTGCAACCGGCGCGGGCGACTGCGAGGACTATACTATTGCAAAGTATTTTTCTCTTATCGAGCTGGGCGTACCTGAAACTAAACTGCGGTTAATGTACGTTACTGCTCTCGAGTTAAGACAACCTCATATGGTATTGGCCTATTACGAAACTCCATCTTCAATACCACTGGTATTGGACAACATTAATCGTCGTATACTGCCTGCAAACAAACGCAGAGACTTATCCCCTATTTATAGCTTTAATGGTAGCGGCTTATGGGCCGCAAAAGCGATGGGCACAGGCAGAAAATTGAGGGGAAGCGGCCCGATGAAGATGTGGGACGATATGGTTAATCGGTTAGACAGCGTAATTCACGGAGATAGAGAAGAAGAATGAGATTATCTACCCAGCTAAGCACAAGTTTATTTATCTTTCTGGTATTTGTTTTTACCAGCTCTTTTTTCATAAACGTGAAATTAACAAGAGAATACGTAAACGAACAGCTTGCAACGCATGCCCAAGACACAGCCACCTCCTTAGGCCTTTCGATAACGCCCTACTTAGCACAAGACAGTGACCTGATTGTCGCAGAAACAATGGTAAACGCGATTTTTGATAGAGGTTTTTATCAGTACATTACTGTGACTGATATGGAAGGCAACATGCTTATTGAACGTCGTAACCCTGACACTGTTGATTCTGTCCCCAATTGGTTCACTCAAATTGTTGAGGTAACCCCTCCTATTGAGCAAACTGAGCTTAATGATGGGTGGTCGCTGGCCGGCTATCTTACGGTGCAAAGTCACCCAGGGCTTGCTAACGAAACGTTATGGGAAAGCGTAAAACAAAGCGCATATATGTTTTTTGCCGCCTTTGTCTTTGCTTATATCGCGCTACTTTTCATTATAAAGGCAATTACGAAGCCTTTAGGTATTGTTGTCGATAAAATAAACGACATCCAAAATCAGAAGTTTTCTCAGATTAGCTATAAACCGTTTACCAAAGAGCTAACGTTTATTACACGTGCAATTAATAAACTGTCTTTTGCTGTTGAAGGAATGTTTAAAGAGCTGTCTGACAAAGCAGAGGCATTTAAGGCTCAAGCTTATGAAGATAGCCTAACGGGAGTATCGAATAGAAACGCCTTTACACGCCATATGAACGCGTTACTTAGCGATACGGCGCTTAGCAAAGAGGGCTACCTGGTGATCATTCGTTTAGCACAATTACAGACGATAAATAGCACTATGGGCGGACAAGATGGGGATAACTACGTCAAATCGATTGCCAACAAACTCCTTCAACATCTAAGCAATGCTTCTGAATCCAGTCATTTGTTCAGGGTCTCTGGCGGAGACTTTGCTTTAATTATTGAAGACACCACTAAGCGAGAATGCGTTGATAGTGTTGAAGTGATTAACAAAGTACTGATATCAGAAAACCCCATGAGAGATGGCGGCAAAACAGTTTGGATTGGTGCAACTAAATATACGGGTTCAATGACACTGGGCGAAGTGCTCGAAAACGCAGATAGCGCGTTGATAGCAGCGACTAAACGTGAGGAAGGATGGCAGTTTGCTTCTGAACTCACTCATATTCACAGCAATACTGCGTGGCGTGAAAGATTGAATCAAATTTTGCGTCAACAAGACGCCGATATTCTGATACAGCCAGTCATAAACACTGACACAAAAACACCGTCTTACTTCGAAGCATTTGCGCGATTCAAAGACAGCGAATCAGGCTACGTCATTCCCATGTCGCAATTGATACCAGTTTCTGAGCGTTTAAACCTCATCCCTGAAGTGGATAAATTGGTCATAAGTTTAATCATGAAAAAGCTCACCGAGGCAAAGACGAGTATCGCGGTTAACATTGCAAGCGCTTCTATCGCGAACAAGGCGTTTAGAACATGGCTATCGGACCTATTGACCCAAAACACAGCATTGTGCACAAAGTTGGTGTTTGAAATTGAAGATTCTGTTCTTATTCGTCATAGGGATGTTGCGATTCCCTTTTGCCAAACTATCATGGATAAGGGGTGCAAGATTACCATCGAACATTTTGGTGACAATCTTGCATCACTTTCTGGGTTAAGAGCAATTCAGCCACAATTTGTAAAAATATCCGGCAAATTAACAAAAGATATCCATACTGAGGAAGACAACAAGCTGTTTATTAGCAGTCTTCTAAGTATCGCCAGAAGTTTAAATATTAATGTTATCGCTGAGTTAGTCGAGAGCGAGGCTGAATCTAGCGCTTTATCAGCCTTAAAAGTTGAGTATCAACAAGGTTACTATTTTGCAAAACCAACGCTCTGGCAAACTTAATTTTATTATTTGCGCAATTGGGTGTAACAAAAACGAGACGTACGACGCTCGAATGTTATACAATTAGAACCAGTAGTGTTAGCAAGGCGCTAACCCTAAGAATCAGTCAAAGGAAAAGTTATGCGTAGTAGTATTATCGTTTCAATCGTATTTAGCGCATTTTTTGTGTTTGCTTCATTAGCAAACGCGCAAGACAACTCCACTTCACCTGGCATACAAGTTAGAAACCTGGTACTCACTCAAATTGAGGAGGGTAACACCCCTGTTGTTGCCGCTTCAGAAGTTAGTGAGACTGTGCTCAACGAAGGCCTCTTCTTCGATGCGGCAGGCATGGTTTATTTACAAGATAACAAGCCATCATACAAAGCAATGGTAGAGTTATTGAACGACAACGCCACTGGATTTGAACTTGCCATAGCAGGTTTTGGCGTTCTGCCAGATGAAGCGCAAAAAGTGGTTACCATTGCTATCATTTTCTTCCCTGAAGACGCGAATGAGATTTACAATATTGCGCTTCAAATGCAGTTGCTAAACGAAGAAGATGCTTTGTTAGCTGCAATTAGTGCTGGTATTGACCCAAGTACGTTAACTGCAACGGCTGCAGGTGATTTAGGCACACCGGTTTCGCCCCTAGGCACTGGTACTGGCGCAGCAGGTGCTGGCGGTGGTGATACAACCATCTCAGCGAACTAAGTTGGTTAATCCGATAAATAAGAAGAATAATTAAGCGTTAAATTTTGAAGCAAGAATTCTTAAAAACCGAAAAGTTTCTTTTCGGTTTTTTATTATTTACTCTTATTTGGTTACCTCTTCCACTAGGTTCTAATCGCCCCTGGGCTTGGGCGCTAATGCAAATGTCTGTATTTGCCATAGGTGGGTTGTTAGTAATCATAAACGGCAACACGCTTAAACGCGTTGCGCACAGATACAAAACATTCGTTTTTTTGTGGGCGTGTTTTTTAGTGTGGCAGTTAGTCAATATCATCCCCTTACCTATTGCTATTGTCGAGTGGTTGAGACCGCAAAGACTTGCGTTACTTTCTGACGCCAATTTGATAAAGCAACAAACAGCACTACCACTTAGTTTTGACATTGGCCAAAGCCATATCATTTTTATGAAATCGCTTGCTTATTGTTTCTTGTTTTTTATTACTCTTTCTCTGGTTAACACATCCAAGCGACTTAAGTATCTATTGATTAGCATAAGCGGTGCAGGGATTTTTCAAGCTATCTATGGTGCCTTGGAGATTCTCATGGGTTTTGAACAAAGCATCGTCTTTAGAGTGCCAGTAGAACACATCGCAACAGGCAGTTTTATCTACAAAAATCACTTTGCTAACTTTCTGCTGCTTTGTTTAAGCGTTTCTATTGGCTACCTTATTGCCAATCTTCATATTGGTAGCGGTGTGAGTAAGCGGGAGAAGCTTCGACGCATAATCCAATTTTGGTTAAGCAATAAAGTATTGTTTAGAATTGGCATCA
>CAYVST010000130.1:0-8631 GCA_964454185.1 uncultured Alteromonas sp. | reverse complement strand
CAAAAGTGTACGGCCACATTACTGATGATAAAGGCGACGTAGATTTACCGCTAATATGCGACTGGCCTAATAGGCCAAAACAAATGGTCGATCACGAGCGTGGCAAGCGTGCCTTAACGCATTATGACGTCATAGAGCGCGCTGTTGATAATAATGGTCAAACTTTTACCCTTGTTGCGCTGTACCCAATAACGGGGCGCTCTCACCAGCTTCGTGTGCATATGCTTGCGCTAGGACACCCTATATTGGGCGACCGACTATATGCACATCCAGATGCCCTTGCCATGGCCCCGCGTTTGCAGCTGCACGCGGAAAGCCTGTATTTTATGCATCCACGCGATGACCGATGGTTAAATTTTCAATGTCCCGTGCCTTTTAGTGAATATCGCCCAGCGCCATTATCAAGTTAATTGAACATTTACTGTCAACGAGAATGCAAAATTTAGGGTTATAGATAACGCTCAACGTGCCGATACATTGAATGAGCAAAAGTGCGTTTTGTTACTAGGAACCGTTATCATCAATGATTAGGCATTCTATCGTAGTACTGATGTTGTTTTTCACAATAAACACATCACCTGTCTACGCCGATTTCTTTTCTGACATTAGTCATGCATACCAGCCCGGCCAGGTAAAAGAGCTGGTCGCTGGTGATAGGCCTCTTCCCATTATTGAAACGCAGGCGCACACCCCTCTTCCTCTTGGTACCGCAGTGATTATTACTGAGCTTTTTCCTTCGGGTCTCACCCTTGGACAAGGTGACATGCTAGCTGATGCTCTGGCCCAAAAGGGTTGGAATGTGGTCATTAGCCCCTTTCAGCAACCTTTGCCCACGCTAGATAGCACAGCAATGCAAGCCAGTGATGACACAAACGCTATGGCTAATATGCAAACCATGAATAAAGAGGAAGCGATGACAAATGGCGCTGACACCGTCATTCACCCTCGCAGCAATCAACTGACAAAGTACTTTGATTTTGATGACACCAAAACTGCACTCAATTTACAGCTGAATGCCCTTAATAATTATCTGCAAGACAGGCAAGGCTATAGACTGGTTATCGCACAAGGCATGCTAGCAGCGAGCTTTTTGTCGTTATCTAATGTGCAAACGACGCTTCAACCCGACACCTTTGTCGCTATTTCTCCTTTTTGGCCCGAATATACGGTGAACAACATGGTGGCCAGTGATATCGCTCAAACCGACTACCCCATACTCGATATGTCTGTCGAAAATCAAAGTGAGTGGGCAAGCTACACACGTGAGCAAAGAAAAATCAGTGCAAAAAACGCACTAAAAATGCACTATCGTCAGATACTTATTCCTCAAAATTCACTAACCTTTAGTCTAAACAGCAATTCAAAATCTCCGCATATTCAAACGGTTACAAATCACACAGTTGGCTGGACTCGTCACTTAGGGTGGTAAATTTGTCTATCAAGGTTTAGGCTAAATTTACACGCAAAACAATTACCTATAAAGTGATGGTAAAAAGCAATGCACTGCTTTCGGGCAGTTAAATTGTTATGAACTATAATAATGATACAACACAAATACGGTTGGGCACCTCGTGACTGTTCAAGATTTCGTAGATAGCAAAGCGAAGCAACTGTGTTTTTATTTGAAAGCATTCTGGCGAAATGAGCTTCCAGTTGAAGAACTCGAGCTGTTCTTTTGGGATAGTATGGAAGAATGGGGCCAGATTGATTACACATTAACACAGCCATATACAACAAAAGAACGCGTTTTTTGGCATCTTCTGCATCAAGTACACTACTGGCAGGGTGAAAAACTTAAGAAAGATAAATATCTGCTAGATGAGCTCAATAACTGCGTCACCTTCCTCGAAGGCGCAGGTCATTGTCCTTTAGACTGTGTGGGCGTTCGCCCCTAGCCCACTTGTCTTAATGTTATTCGCCGTATCCCTTGTAAGTTTTACGGATACCCATCGTTAAAAGCTAAATAAAGTATTGTCCTCAGGTTGCTTATCGCAAGGGTTCATGGCTCAATATCCGTTTTGCGCTACCACCAAGGGCCGCTTTTTTGTTCTCTGAATTAAACACGTACAAAGATAAACGCTTTCTAAGCATTTTTTGCTTTGGTATTTCCAGTGGCTTCCCGTGGATCATGATCGGCTCCGTTATGTCTGCATGGCTTGCCGATGAAGGCTTGTCACGCTCGACCATTGGGTTGTTTGGCATTGTTTTCGCTACTTATTCATTTAATTTCTTGTGGTCGCCATTCATCGATAAACTCAAGCCACCTTTTTTAGGTCAACGACGAGGCTGGATCATCGCTATGCAAGGTGTCACTGCGCTGTGTTGCCTTGCCATATCACAGCTTAATGCGCAAAGTGATTTATTTACCATGGCACTCATTGCCTTTTTAATTGCAATTGCTTCATCGACACAAGATATTGCCATTGACGGGTTTCGTATTGATAGCATTGCCGAAAACGATAAAGATGGGTTGTCAGCGGCATCCTCAGTTGCCACGGCAGGTTGGTGGACCGGATATGGTGGCCTTGGCGCAATCCCCTTCTATCTTGCAGACTTAACCTCTTGGACGTGGCCGAATATCTACCTTGTGCTTGCGGCCTTTATGATCGTATTAATGATGGCAACCGTGTTTGCGAAAGAGCCTGACATTGATAGGGAAAGCTTATTGCGGGCCATAACACATGACAACGCCCAAGGCGCCGGCACATGGCTTAAGACAACCATTATCACGCCTTTTGTAGAGTTTTTTAATAGAAACGGTGTGAAGCTGGCAGTGTCATTCCTCCTCTTTATCTTTTTGTTTAAAATCGGAGAGGCATTCTTAGGCAGAATGAGTATCGTTTTCTACAAAGAAATAGGCTTTTCCAACAGCGACATTGGGACCTATTCAAAGCTGCTCAATTGGTGGGTAACTATTGTCTTTTCGTTGTTAGGCGGACTTGTCAATATTCGATACGGTATTTACCGAGGATTGATGATTGCAGGTATTGCTATGGCAGCATCAAACCTTATGTTTGCACTTATTGCGCAAACAGGCCCTTCTACCTCATTGCTAGCTGCTGCGGTGATCATAGACGGCTTCACCGCAGCGTGGAGCACAGTCGCCATGGTGTCGCTGATATCGCTACTGTGTAATCGCGCGTTCAGCGCAACACAATATGCCCTTATGGCGTCACTCAGTGTAGCTGGAAGGACGTCAGTAGCTTCTTATAGTGGCTTTATTGTTGATTACTTAGACGGTAATTGGAGCTTATTTTTTATTATTACTGCACTGATGGTAATACCCAGCTTGTGCTTTTTGTACAGCATTCGCGAGCACATAAAAAAAGTCGAATATTCAAATAAGTAACGTCGCATATTCGCAACACTAACTTGCAAGCTAGGTTAAATTATCTACATTTAAGGGAGTAGGTGGTGACACTGCTCTTTTATAAATCGAAATAGCGATTCACCTTCTTTTTTTGTTGGCAATGTAACCGCAGGGAAGTGAATGGTGAAAGGGCACGCAGGCCGTCTCAGCAAGAGGTTAAAGAACCGTCCATACAAGCTTATGCTTTCAAAAGCTAAGCTTACGGTTTACTTCATTGTATTGGCTGCGGTTGTTCCATTAATCGTGCTACTTAATAGTCAACAGCATATACTCACAGAGCTAAGAAAACACAATGTAATTGAAAGTGTTGTAATCAATAGCGAGCAGCGCATTCACGCTTTCATCTCCTCTCAAGATGAAAGCGTATTGTTATCGCTTCAGGCATCGCTGTTATCCACACATAAACAAGTACTATCTCATTACCAACAAGACATCCCCTCAGACTTTCAAAGTTATGTACTGTCAGAAGACGCCTTTTTTAAAACGCAGCGTAACTTAAACAGGAACGCAACTCACAGTATTGTGCAGGATACGTTACTTCAACTTTTTACCCTGTCACAGGCCCCCCCAGAGCAAATTGTTACTTTCGTTGACGCAGGCTTTACCCTCAGCCCTCTGCTGGCTGCAATGCAAACACATGAAACCGCACTCATTCAACTAACGTCTAAAAGTCGACAGCAAGCGCTGTTGGTGGTGACTTTTGCCCTCATGGCTTACATGCTCGTTCGATTCGTCACGTGGTTATTTGGCAAACATGCGCTACAGAAAAAGCCATCCACGCTTTCTAAATCAAATTTACGTGTTTCATTTGCTGACAAAGACTTTATTCATCAAAAGTCATTTATTCAATTGTTGAGTCACGAATTCAGAGCCCCTATCAGCGTCATTATCAGCGCGCTTGAACTTATCCCCAATATGGAAGACCAAAAAGGACGTCTTATTCAACAAGCGGAACAGTCGAGTTACCGATTGTTGAGCCTGACAAACAACCTTACTGAATTGCTAACAGACAATATCGAGGATGATTTAATACCACAGAGCATCAATTTGATTAGTCTATTAGACGAGTCTATTTCTCCTTTTTCGGTGCAATTGAAGGACAAAAAAGTCGATTTACAAATGCACTGTAGCCAAAGTGTGCCTCAGCTTGTAGAGTCCGACCCCGTTGCCATTTCTAAGGTAGTTACCAATATTTTAGACAATGCTGTTAAATTTACTTCGACAGGATTGATTGATGTCACAATTACGACGCAAGTCAAACAACAAGGCGTGTTTCTTGTCATTATTATCAGCGATACTGGTATAGGCATGGATGAAGAAACACAAAAACATATGTTTGACCGTTTCTATCGAGGTAAACAGGCCACGGTATACCGATACCCGGGTGCGGGCATTGGGCTTTCCGTTGCAAAACGCAATATCAACAAACTAGGCGGAGCGTTAACGGTTAACAGTAGCCTAGGGGTCGGTACCGAGTTCAAAGTACTGCTTCCTGTTAAAGTGTTAGAAACGC
This sequence comes from uncultured Alteromonas sp., assembly GCA_964454185.1. Classification (GTDB taxonomy): domain Bacteria; phylum Pseudomonadota; class Gammaproteobacteria; order Enterobacterales; family Alteromonadaceae; genus Alteromonas. The sequence continues at coordinate 3,748 of CAYVST010000130.1, read as the reverse complement.
CTATTGTGGACGGATCAAGCGTGTCGAATGCAACTTTCGCTGTGGTGGATGACTTAGAGATTTCACGTCTTCACCTGCACGCTATTATTTCTTCTCAAGGTTTCAAAGCACGGACGTTTTCATCGGGCGCCGAGCTCATTAATCTGCATGACAAGGTGTTAGAATTTACTGCCATCATCGCTGACTTGTATATGCCAGGGATGACGGGTTTAGAGCTAGTAAAAACCCTGAGTGCGATTTATGGCAAAAGAATGCCGCCAGTTATTGTGCTTTCAGCGACCCCTGATATTGCCAGTATCATTTCAAACTCAGATCTCCCCATTTACCAAAGCTTTGTTAAACCCATCGATAAACAAAGGCTGATAGACGCCCTTGAGAACGTGACCATCAACAAATCAAGAGCACCAATGGTCATGAAAAAGGCGAGTATTCTAGTGGTAGAGGATGAACCGATAAATGCAGAGATGGTAGAGCATATGCTGCGCTGCATGGGTCATACGGTTACTGTTTGCTATAACGGCGACGATGCCATTATTAGCGCAAATGAAAAGGCCTTTGATTGTGTGCTTTTAGACATTAATCTGCCCGATATGAATGGTTTAGAAGTCGCTAAGATTCTTCGCGAACGCCACCCTCAAATGCCGATCATTGCCCTGACTGCGAATGCGCAGCGCGACGACAAAGAAGCGTCGCGCCATGCCGGCATTCGCTATCATTTAGTAAAACCCGTTACCTTTCAAGAGCTGAAAAATACGTTGAATCTAACCATTTAAGGCACGGGAAGAAGTGTATGAAAAGCGTTATAAGGTCACAGCTTCAAATACGCGGTGCTGGTTTCTACCGCTTTGCTTCGCTTCGTAAAGCGCCTGATCTGCAAGCTCCAGCCAGCCCATAGCCGCTTTAAAATTACTGTCAAACTCAGCAAGCCCCAAACTTATTGTAAAGCGTATAGTCTGCCCTTCATGCTCTACTTCTAAGCGTTCGGCTAACTGACGAATTCGCTCAGCCACAGCCTTTGCATTCGCTACTGCCGAGTCTGTTAAAATGATAGCGAACTCCTCTCCGCCATAGCGACCAGCTAAGTCTGTTTCGCGAATACAGCGTTTTATGAGTGCCGCGAGCACCTTAATAACCTTATCCCCGGCCTGATGGCCATAGGTGTCATTAATGCGCTTAAAATGGTCGATATCAAGCATCATGGCTGTGCTTGGCTTACCGCGACGCTTACACAATTTGAACACTTCATCGAAGCGTTCTTGCCAATAGCGACGGTTATACAGGCCCGTTAAGCCATCAACACGGCTCGCCACTTTTAACTCTTCATTAAGGTGTTCCATGCCAAGCTTACCTAGCGCTTGCTCAGTGACATCGTAAACCAGCATGCAAAACTGCTCTACGTTACCTTGCGAATCTACGATAGGAAACATCGTCACGTTTTGGTACATGTGTTCTGCGGCACACGTTACAGGTCTATTACAACCAAATTTAAATAAATAAGGACGCTGCTCCCAAATGATAAACACCGGGCTTTTCAGATTAAACACAGGGTCTACTTTGGTCCGTAGCCACTGCTTATCTATTTCTGGAAACTGGCTAAACAAGCTATGACCTAAAACGTCACTCGCTCTTTTCCCACCGTGGTTTTCCATGAATTTATTCCATACTTTTACATGGAAATGTCGGTCTAAAATAACGACACCGACCTCAATGGAGCTGAGTAACTCGGCAGGTAATTGGGTCGCAGCAGCAAATGACGATGGCGACATTGAATCGGTTAATTTACTCATAGACTGTCCTTGTCATCATTGAGAAGTCGAGTGTATAGCTGATTGATTGCATCGCCAGGAAATAGCAATAGCAAGTCGAACGAAATGTCTCGTGCTTTAATAGCGTAGCCAATTTCGATAGCCAATAGCTTACCCCAGCGGTGCACATTATCGCTTAACAGCGCCGACAAACCTTTATGCTGTCCAAGTAGGACCGGATGTGTATGATTAAACTGAACGTTAAGCTGTTCTGATAACCCGTTTAAGCATGCACCAATTAGAATATTGGACACATCCATCAATGCTTCTAGTGCTAAGTTCGCAGGAGAATCAGAGGGCGGATATTTCAGTAGCTCCACAATATTTTGTGAATTGGTGTCGCTGAAAATCACAAGCGCTTCGCCGCTTATACCTTCGCTAACAAACCCTTTTGAAACCGCAGACACTTGTTCATTTCGATTAATGTCCGCCACAGCCATTGAAAGCTCATTGCTCTCGATAAGGTTTACATTAGGGATGGGAAGGTCAATAAATTCACCTAGTAGCTCAGCTAGGTTCTCACCAGCTCGTCCCATAGCAACATTAACCATCTCTCGGCAAGCATCGAGCTTATCTTCATCCGAAGTATCATCGTCCATGACATGTGTAGCCGTAGAATCTGCTTTTCCATCGTAGATGCCATAAGAAGATAGAATATGCGTTAGCTTTTCATTGTCGATGGGTTTGCGTATAAAGTCGATTGCGCCAAGCGCAAGCATACGGTCTCGCGCTTGCGCCTGAACATCTCCCGACACAACGATGACCAGGCAAGGTAAGTCCTCTTCACGAATGACTTCCATAGTTTGATAGCCATCCATGACGGGCATGTTTAGGTCTAAAAAGACCACATCGCCCTTTCCTTCCCTAATTAAGGTCAGTGCTTTGTCGCCATCTTCAGCAAACGATATATCGACATCCCACCCATCTGGTATGCTTCGTGCCATTTGGCGCCTTGCGAAACCTGAGTCGTCGCAAATTAATATAGGCGTACTCATACGATACTCCTATATAGCTACAGGTGCTTTAATGTGCGGGTGTGCTTGGTAGTCAGTAAGCTCAAAGTCGTCAAACGTAAACCCAAAAATGTCTTTTACCTCAGGGTTAATCTTCATTGTTGGTCGTTTGAATGGCTCTCGGCTTAACTGTAGTTCCACCTGTTCAAGGTGGTTCGAGTATAAGTGGGCATCGCCGAGTGTGTGGATAAAGTCACCGGGCTCAAGATCACAAACCTGAGCCATCATCATGGTTAATAATGCGTAGCTTGCGATATTAAATGGCACGCCTAAGAAGATGTCACCGCTGCGCTGATAGAGCTGACAGCTCAGCTTGCCATCAAGTACATAGAATTGGAACAACGTGTGGCATGGAGGAAGGGCTTGTTTGCCCATTGCTGCATTTTCTTTGGGTGAATAAGATGTATCGGGCAACACGGCTGGATTCCAGCCACTAACAATAAGACGTCTTGAATCAGGGTTAGTCTTAATTTGTTCAACCACTTCAGCGATTTGGTCAACAGATGTACCATCGCCTCTGTCCCAACTACGCCATTGATGCCCATAAACAGGGCCCAGTTCACCGTCTTCAGTGGCCCACTCGTCCCAAATGCTTACGCCATTTTCTTTCAAATACGCAATATTGGTTTCACCTTTGAGAAACCATAACAGCTCATGAATAATGGATTTAAGGTGACACTTTTTCGTTGTCACCAGCGGGAACCCTTCCTGTAGGTTAAAGCGCATTTGGTAACCAAAGACACTCAATGTGCCGGTTCCGGTTCGATCTTCCTTTTTCACACCCGTATCACGTACATGGCGCATTAGTGCGAGGTATTCTTTCATCGTTATTCTTATATTTTTTTACGGTTCAACATGGTTTTCTTTGCGCGTGTAAGCACGCACTAGTAATCCTATTCCTAAAGCAATCATAGGTAAACAAAGAAGTTG
>CAYVST010000129.1:0-8704 GCA_964454185.1 uncultured Alteromonas sp. | reverse complement strand
CTCGTCGGGCTCATAACCCGAAGGTCGTAGGTTCAAATCCTGCTCCCGCAACCAAATAAAAGCCTCAGCATTGCTGAGGCTTTTTTGTATCTGGTGTCTCATTCTAATGTAAACAGTGTTATCCGCATGTTTTCACTTTTTTATATGCGTAAGACTTTTGGTTTTAAATCTCACTACAGTAATAGCGCTCTTACGGCATCTCTTGCTGAACGAACCGCGGCATGCACAGAGCCCCAGTCATCAAATTTGGTGTAGGCTTCTCCTGCAAAATACACGTTGTTTCCCAACGGTTCAGACAAAATCCTTGACGTTCTAGTGGATGCGACGTCGGACAAATAAGCTGACTTTATAAACGGTTCGTTGCTCCAATCTTGCACAACGTGTTTTATATAACGTTGGCTGGCTTCACCATCAAATATCTTATCTAACTCTTCAAGTATATCGCCTATCGAATTTTTGCTAATAGAACGTTGATACTGTTTTGCTTGATGACCAACGGCAAAAAGCCCGAGCACATTCTGCGTAGAGTTCTGTCCATAAGACGCATCAAAATACACTCTTTGCCCTTGCGTTGTTTCGCTATCTGGAAACGTTAAAAAAGTTGGGTAAAAATTACGTGAAAATTCGATAAAAACCTTAATTCCACCCCATACATCAGCATTTTGAATCGCCCTTTGTTTTCGTGACGGTAAACGTGGTGTGAACGATATTGCTTGTTCTTGGAGCATCTTTAGAGGCGCAGTGAATATTATCTTGTCTGCAAGGTGTGTGTTACCACTGTGATCGGTAATCACTAACCTGTCACCAGCATGGTTGATGGTTTTTACCGGTGTTTTGTACCTAATTTTTTGTGAAATTGTGGGTAGTATGTAGGTACTGAAGAACGAAAACCATGTTGCGTTAACAAACTTTCTGTCTTTTCCTATATGGTCTATCTTTGTAATACTCAGATTGTTGTTTTCAAAATACCCAACATCATCGTTTTTATGATAAGGCACAGTTTGTGTCGAAATAATTGTCGCTGGATTGTTTACGATGTTATTGAGTACAGATGGTGACGTATGCAGCCACTCTGCGCCAAGCGGAATTGGAAAGTCCACAAAAGACGACGTTTGTTTCATGCGTCCTCCATAGATGTCAGAGGCTTCAAGAATTTCAACGTCAACGCCATTTTGTACAAGCAAATAAGCGGCCGCCATACCCGCTGCGCCTGCGCCTATGATGACCACTTTTCCGGTAAACTTTCCCACGACAATCGGGTCATTATCTCGTAAAGTGCAACCACTGAGGTTTCCTTCAAAAAGTGTTGTTAAACCCAAAAGGCCGCAAAGCTTTAAGAACTCTTTCCTATTCATAAGGTTTACCGTGACCGTCGCTCAGTGTGTTGATGAGTAATTCACATAACTGCTTTAATTCAGCTATCTCTTTATAAAGACCGAGTAATAAGAAAGATTCTCCATTCATGTATGCGCTGAGAATTCCCCTTGCTACCAGACTTATCCTTTCAGTTTGGACCTTGGGAAATGCGCGTTTAAGCTCCTGCGTAATGACATCAATAGACTCTTTCATACTAGAAAGTTGATGGGTTCTAACGGTATCTAATCGCTTTGCTTGAGCGAAAATAGCTTCCCCAACAATACTCTTGTTGATATAGGCTTGGTCTCTTTCGGCAAACAAAATATCGAGCAGGGTAGAGAGCCTGTTTTCTTCAGGCAACATGGCTAACGTGAGTTGCCACTGTTCTTGGTAATAGGTCTTAAAACGTTCGCTAAGCGCTATAATGATATCGTCTCTATTACCAATATAATGCCTCAAAATGCTGCGCTTCATTTTGGCCTGCTCGGCCAATTTTTCCAGTGAGGTCGTTTCCAGACTATCCTGCAAAATACACTGCTCAAACGCATCTAATATCTCTTCTTTTCGTTGAGCAGCCATACTCGGGCGGGGCATACACTTTCCTTTTCATCTTGTTATTGCCAATACTATCTTTTAATTTTCATGTTGACAATAAACATGCATTGAGAGTAAATTGTCAATAAGACAATTTATTGCTTTTCACAATAATAACTAGAATTAAGAAAATACAGAGAGTGAGGATTATGGCTAGACATATGTTTGTAACAACGGTTGTTGTACTTTCGGTTTATCTTGGACTGCTGGTTGTCATTGGGCATCCTTTTGTTGCACATGCAACGGGGAAAACAGAAAAGAAAGACGATACGACACCGATGAACAACGAAGCGTTAAATAGAGGTATTGTTGAAAAGAAATTCACCCCCAAGCTTGCAGAACACGAGGCTCGGCAGGGGCGCAGCCCAGTGTTTAAAGGCGCTACCATTTTGGGAATAAGCTCGGTGGTAAACTTAGATAACAACCTGAATGACGTTAACAGAGTTTGGAAGCAACTTTTTGAAGATAGGGGGCTTGTGAACAATGTAAATTGGCGTCAAGGGAATGTGGACGTTTATGCCTACTACACGGATTTTTCTGCAGACCTGAATCAGGCGACACTCGTTGTTGGGTTTGATGTGCAAGATTTGGCTCTCGACGCAACATCAAGCGCAGCTGTTCTTCCGACGGGGGAGTTTCAACATTTCTCGGTCGACAGGGTAACGGGCAAAGTTACCGATGAAGCTTGGGTCTTTGCATATGCAAACAAAAATTTAATTGAACGCCACACCCTCAATAGCAATGGTGAATCAGTGTCTATTGATGCAATTGTTATCATGAAGGAAGGAGAGTACTAATGGATATATTGAATCGGGCAATGTCTGAAGAAGCCCTGTACTACTGGGAAACTTTTATTCAAGACTGGGGGATGGTAGTCGCGGTAGGTATACTTATTATAGAAATGATTGTTTTAGCCGCTACCAAGCGATTCACGCTGCGTGTATTGGGAGATGCTTTTGCTAACTTTGGGACCCTCGCAATGTTTTTCGCCATCAGTTATGTACTGGTTGGTACTGCATATTTAGCTGGCTTTTATTGGGTATTTTTAAACTTCAGCATCACTCAATTACCGATAAATGGGTGGGTTGTTCTCTCATGTATCGTTTTGGCTGATTTAGCCTATTATTGGGAGCATAGGTTTATGCATAGATGTGGGTTGGGGTGGGCCACTCACACCGTACATCATAGTTCACCTTACTTTAATATTTCAGTGGCGTATCGCTTTGGCCCTCTTGATGGCGTTATGCCGTTTTTCTTTCATCTTCCACTGGCGTTTTTAGGATTTAACCCTATTGTGATAATTGCTGCTGAAGGCTTTGTTCAGCTGTATCAAACGTTGTTGCATACCGAGGTGGTGAAAAAACTACCTAGACCAATAGAATGGATTTTTAATACCCCCTCTCACCATAGAGTACATCATGGTTCGAACCCAGAATATATTGATAAGAATTACGCCGGAATTTTAATTATTTGGGATAAAATGTTTGGAACGTTTGCCCAAGAAAAGGCGAAGGTCGAATATGGTATTACCGTGCCTGTTAACACAATTAACCCGTTTAAGGTGTTCTTTGTAGGCATTACAAGACTTGCAAAACAAGTGTCAAAAACTTCAGGATTCGTTAACAAACTTGGCGTGGTGTTTATGCCGCCTGGGTGGACTCCTCAAAAGACAAAAAAATAATAGAATTCCACTTCTGGTGGCGGATATATAATGCATATTCTTATCTGCGGTAGTATTGAAGTAGGGATAAAGCACGCGCAAATTATTTTACCGTTATTAAAAGAACGGATATATTTAAGCGACGCACAACCAGTGTTGAATGCTTCAATGCCAAATCGCTATCAAGATATATACCCAGAAGAACCGCTGATTAAAAGCCGAGACCTCAAAAAGCGCAGTGCAATGGCGCTGTTGGATATGGACTTTTTTGAAGCTGAACGCGCAGAGATGCCACACGAAGTTTTTGAACAGCATCACATCTTAATTAATTTACGTGCAGAACCCATGCGGGTTGAAAATTGGCGAGACAATGCGCATAGAGACTTCGTGTTTCACCAAAATGAAATTGTTGTTACTCCGGCTGGTGTCAAGTCAGGATGGAGATGGCATGAAAAGTCAAAGTGTATTGTTATCACTCTTGATCCCAATAAATTCGCCCATTTTGCAAAGACTGAACTTGGTATTTTGCTAGGTGAGGCGCAGTTGCGCGATACGCCTCAGTTCATTGATGAAGATATTACCCAAGCCGCAATAATGCTTGTTGAAGCAATGAAAAGCGAAATCGGTTCAGACGTGATGTTCGAGTCGTATGCTCGGATATTCTTAACCAAGCTTATCCAAAAATACGGCCTTCAGTCTGATTGCGATCTTGCATTTAATAAGAGCTTTACGCCACGGCATTACAAATTGGTTTTAGACTATGTTGAAAACAACTTTGGTCAAGACATTAATGTTGACAACATGGCTGCAACGGCGGGTTTAAGCACGTCTCATTTTTCACGATTGTTTAAACAAACGCTTGGCCAATCACCGCACCAGTTTCTAATGGCTTATCGAGTAGAACAATCCAAAAAAATGCTTTACGACAAAGACATGCCAATGATCGACATAGCGTTATCCTGTGGTTTTTCAGACCAAGCTCACTTTTCTCGTTTGTTTAAACAAATAGAAGGGCAAAGCCCAAAAGAGTGGCGACAAACCCAATAGCAGGAATATTCAAAAACTCAGCAGCCCTGTTCAAGAGACAAAGCATCATCTTCGTTACATTGGAACCATAAATTCCCAACTGTAGCGAAGGAAAACTGCCATGAAAGTTTTGATGATTGTCTCTCACCCGAATCTATATAATTCAATTGCCAACCGAACCATAGTCGAACACATTACGTCTAGCGTCGACAACCTTGAAGTCCGACATATTGAAGCGCTCTATCCTGATTTTAAAATCGATGTCGAGGCTGAACAACAAGCGTTGCTATCTGCCGACATCATAATTCTACAGCACCCCTTCTATTGGTACTCAACACCTGCAGGCCTAAAGCAATGGATGGATGTGGTTCTTGGCTACGGTTTTGCATTTGGTCACGATGGCGACAAGCTCAAAGGAAAGCACTTGATTCAGTCTTTAACCGTTGGTGGACCCGAAGAGTCTTACAAAGCAACAGGCTATAACCATTTTACCATCGAAGAGTTGCTGCGACCTATGGAGCAAACTGTATATCTTACTCAGATGGTGCATCATGGTTTTATTCATACACACCGCAATGCATACATAGCAGGTGCGTACAATTCACAGCGCGAAGTTAAAGCGAATGGACTAGCACAAGCGGAACGCTTAGTTGATTTCATTGAAGAAAGACGCGCCGGTGACATTCCTAAAATAAGGGCATTTATTGATAAATGGTTTGCTGGGTTTGACGCACTTGATGAACATAGCTTTTTTACACAATACCTTGCAGATGACATCAAGATGCAGATGGTAGGTGCCGAACCTATCAATAATGTAGAAGCGTTCAATACTTGGTATGACGGCGCAAGAAAAATGTTTAAGGCCCCCACGGAGCACATCATTTACAACCTTAACATTTCACCTGACACCAAAGAGAACAATTACCATATCACTTTCGATGTCATCTTAAATGCCGTCATGAGTGAGGACTTGTCAAAAGCTATCATAAACGCAAAGGAGCGCTGGCTTCTTGCTTGGGATGCGCAAAGCAACCGTCCAACGATCAAGGAATATGATGTATGGCTTACTGAGGAAGACTTAAAAGGAGCGGCACAATGAAGCCTATCGCGCTAGTGACCGGAGCAAACCGGGGAATAGGTTTGGCCATTGCAAAGGGCATGGCGAGCAAAGGTTATACTGTTTTGATGGGCTGCAGAAACATCCATACAGCAAAAGCTGATGCGGCTACAATCAATGCAATTCCTGTTAAGTTAGATTTATCGGACCGAGCAATACTCAATAGCGAAATAAACAATATTCTTTCTCGTTTTCCAACAATTGATGTCTTGGTAAACAATGCTGGCATTCTTGAACAGGGAACAATGACTGACGTTGGTATGGACGCCTTTTTTGCTTCAATGCGCGTTAATTTTGAAGCGCCTTATGAGCTTATTCATGCAGTTGTACCGCACATGATGCAGCGCGGCTATGGCCGAATCGTTAATGTTTCCTCTGGTTGGGGAGCGTTTTCAGATGGCCTCAATGGCCCTGCTGCCTATTCAGTGAGCAAAGCGGCACTTAACGCACTGACCTTAAGTTATTCGAATTCCATGACAAATAACGTGAAGGTCAACGCTATGTGTCCTGGATGGGTGCGCACAAAAATGGGGGGACCAGCAGCGACGAGATCTCCTGCCAAGGGGGCTGAGACTGCTCTATGGCTTGCTACGCTCGATGAAAATGGGCCAAACGGAGGATTCTTTCGAGATAAGCAGCCAATTTCGTGGTGAAAAAGCAGGAATCTTCAAAAAAGTAGCATTTCGAGACAAGAGCAGTATCAAAAAAAATCATAAATTACTCCTATCAAGCGAAAAGTGCTTAGAAACTAACCCAAGTCAGGAGATAAACAATGACATCAATCATTAATCTACAAAACACAGCACTACCGAATGACGTAATTGCTGAGCCAGTGTCATTTAGTAGCAATGGCTTTGAATTAAAAGGTACGGTGTACAAACCGGCCAAAAGCTCAGCGCTTCTTAGTGCTGTTATTGTTACAGGTGCATGGACTACTGTGAAAGAACAAATGCCAGGCACTTACGGTATTGAGTTAGCGAAGCGCGGATTACTCGCACTAACATTCGATTTTACAGGTTGGGGAGAAAGTGAAGGTGAACCTCGATTTGTAGAAAATCCTACAGTCAAAACGTCGGACATTCATTCAGCGGTATCATTTTTGGCGAGCAGAAGCGATGTCGACGTAGATAACATCAATGGTCTGGGAATTTGCGCGTCTTCTGGCTATATGGCAGAAGCAGTGGCAGACAACGACTTACTTCAGCGTTTAACCTTAGTTGCGCCGTGGTTGCATGACGCAACGCTTGCAGAAGCCATTTATGGTGGTCCGGACACCGTCAAAACCCTTATCGAGGCCACTGAATCTGCATCAAACACCCCAACTATTTTAACAGCAGCGAGCAGTACAGATGACTCTTCTCCAATGTATCAAGCGCCGTACTACACTGAAAAACAACGTGGGTTGATAGCGCAATACGATAACAAATTCAGCGTACTGACATGGAAACCTTGGTTAACGTATGACGGTCAGGCGTCAGCAGACCGAATTACAAAACCAATACTCATGGTGGGTTCTGAGGGTATTGCATTGCCTGCTGGCGCACAAGCGTATGAAGAACGCACAAAAGCGCCGGTTAAAAAAGTGTGGCTAGACGATGACGCCAACCAGTTCGATTTTTACGACCGACAAGATGTTGTGCTTGCAGCATCTGATGCCGCCGCTGCGTTTTTTACCGCGTAAAGAGAAGGCATGTTTTATGAGACTACCACTAAAACTATCACTAGCAGGAGCGTTGATAATGTGTATTGCTGCCGTTAACCCCTCGAATGCGTTTGCTAACACAAAAGATGAAGCGCGCATTAAGACTATCGTAGAAAGTGTAGGGCTGTTTGCTGACAGTGCTATGTTTGATGAGCTGGAAGCGCTCTATGCACCTGAAGTAGAGATGGACTATACCTCGCTAGCGGGCGGCGAAGTAGAAACCAAAAGCCCGCAAAAAATAATGAGCGAATGGGCGGGCGTGTTACCTGGTTTTGATAGAACGCGTCACGAGGTCAGTAATATTGTAGTAAGTAGCAATGGTAAAACAGCCACCGCGACGGCAGACATTAAGGCGGAGCACTGGGTTAACGAATTATATTGGGAAGTAAAAGGAGAGTATGTATACCGATTGGTGAAAAACAATGAGCAGTGGCAGATTACTGCTCACAAGTTTAACTTAAAAAGCGAGAGCGGCACACGTGATGTGTTTGGTCCTGCAATGGAAAATGCAAATACAAATCCGCCGACTTATGTAAAACGGCTGCAAACCAAACGTGTTGTCAAAGACATGTTGTCAGCACTGGAAAGTAAAGACATGGATAAATTTGCAGGTGTTTGGGCTGACGATGCGGTTCAAGACATGCCTTATTCTCCTGAAGGGTTTCCCAAGCGAGTAAATGGTAAATCTGCTATTGTTGAATTGTATGCAAAGTGGCCAGAAACGAGCGGCAAGACAAACTTTACATCTCAACTCATTTTATACTCAATGGTAGACCCAGAAACCATATTCGTTGAGTTTAAAGGTAATGTCGACATTGTGCCTACAGGTCGCCATTACACACAACACTATGGCGGTTTGTATCACATAGAAAATGGCAAGATTAAACTTTATCGCGAGTACTACGACCCTGAACCATTTAAATATGCGTTTGGTCTAGGTGAATAAGCTACAATTCCTATGACCATTATAGTAAAAAGTGCTGCTTGCTATGCCTAGTTGAATTGAGGAAGCCCTGAATCTCTTAGAAAAGATGCGATGTCTATACTTTTGTTGCTTATTATGCCGCCTACCAGTATACTATGCGCATTAAATAACGAGCACGGGCTCCCTCAGTGTTCAGGAAAGTAACGTACTCGTTGTTAGCAAGCTCTCACCTGCACGGTGGTTTTACCCATAGGCTTGCAACTGCCTCTTTGGCAGGTATGGGTTCAGAATTTTAATAAAAGCCCCGCTAGTCCGGGGCTTTTT
>CAYVST010000128.1:0-8849 GCA_964454185.1 uncultured Alteromonas sp. | reverse complement strand
TCTTTCCGCATTTTTATGCATTATTGCGATGCGGGCCGTACAAAATACCCACATTGAAATCTAAAATCAAACGTAAAAACTGCAACTGATATAGTGAATTAGTATAACTGTTAAAAAAATATTTTATTTCAATTGCTTAGATTTCTTTTTTTGATGTTGTTTCATGTTTGTTACAAATTTATTAACAGATTGAGTGTTAAATATTTAAATGATAATGGCTCTCATTTGGAGTGCTCTATTGAATATTTATGCTCTATAAGTGTTGTTTTATGTTGTCAATGGGGTATGGGGTTGTATTTTTATGTAGTTGTAAACATGTTGTTCCAAATATTATTGCTCCCTGATATGTTGATTAAAAAACAACCTGATGTAAAGTGTTTCTGTAAACGCCAAAAAATAGTTATGCACAAACTTCACATTCACGTTGTATCAAGCAAAAAGGGATTTTTATGTCTACTGCATTTTCTACGACTGATGTTGACCTAGTAATTAAATCGCACCTGTTGGAGGGCACAAGCGTGAGCTTTTCGCCTTCACCAAATACATCCGGTCCCTTCGACACTGGTCTTCCCGACACTCTTGTTATTCATTTTACCGCAGGCAGCAATCTAGCTTCCTCTGTGGATGTCATGACGAACCCTGCCAATAAGGTGTCTGCACATTTTGCGGTTGGCCGAAATGGCGATATTGTGCAAATGTTGCCGACGAACAAAATTGCGTGGCACGCGGGCAAAAGTCAGTACGAAGGAAGGACAAACTTAAACAACTATTCTATTGGTATAGAGTTGGACAACGCCGGGCAGCTAACGCGCATCAATAATGATGAATTTAGAACCTGGTTTGGAAAAACATGCGCCGCCGATGAAGTGGTAAAAGCGGTACATCGAAATCAAACAGCGATGACTTATTGGCATAAATACACGGAAGTACAAATAGCGAGAACATTTTCACTGTGTAAGGCGATGTGCCAACGCTACCATATAAAAACCATTGTAGGGCACGAAGAAATTGCTCCTGTAAGAAAGGTGGATCCGGGTCCCGCATTTCCATTAGATGAATTAAGGTCCCGTTTACTTAATATTGAGGTAGATGCCGTAGATATTGTCAGCGATGTAAAAGAGCCTGAACGCGTCCAAACATCATCCAAGGCGAGTGTGAGCGCCAGTGCTTTAAATGTGAGAACGGGGCCTGGCACTTCGTTTGATAAGGTTGAAGGGAAGGTACAAAAGGGGGAAATGTTGACTGTTCTCGATAAACAAGGGGAATGGGCAAAAGTCTCTTACACGGCGACGGGGTGGGTAAACACGCGATATATCAATGAGGTGAACGAAAAAGTTCCAGGTAAATAAGGGGTAATACAATGTACATTCCCGAACTTAGCAAAGCCTGTTAGGATAGAGGAAATTAGGTTTAAGTTAGACGTACATGCATTCAGATTCTCCAAACGACTCTTGGGCAATTCGCTTTGCTCAATTTGTTCAACGATTTGGCACATTGAAGCTCAGCATTTTATTTGTTGTTCTTTCACTTGTGTTCACGCTAGGCGGCTCATATGTGATCCGTGTGAGTATGGGCAGCCAAGTGCAGCCCGATGATTTCATCAGTGCAGTTATTCTTACCATGCTGTCGGCTCCATGGGTACTGTATTTCTTTAGTGAATTAATAAAGCAGTTAGAAAATTCTCGTACCAATTTGAAAGAAGTGGTAAGTCAGCTTGAGAGCCTGCGTGAAGAAGATGTGTTTTTGAACCGTGAATTACAAAGTAATATCCGACAACTCAATCATGAAATAGAGCAGCGTAAACAGGCTCAAGAAGAGCGTGAGGCGCTCTTTAAAGACCTGGAAAAAGAAATACAGGATAAATCCGAGCAAGAAGCACAGGCGAGACGCTTGTCGACATTGCTGCGGTCAATCATCGATGCTTCTCCTGACCTTATTTATTACCGCAATGAAGAAGGCCGCTTTGCAGGCTGTAACCGTATTGCTGAATTAATGACGGGGAAAACAGAACAAGAATTGCTTGGTCTCACACCGAAAGATGTATACGAGGAAGAACTCGCGCGACAAATTGTCGCCAGTGATCACGAAGTATTAGAAACCAACGCCAGCATTACTGAGGAACTTTGGTTGCGCTTTGCTGACGGTCGACGTCGTTACTTTGAAATGAAACGCGTTCCATTTTTCGATAAAGAGGGTAATCGTTTGGGCTTGCTCTCATTTGGTCGTGATATGACGGAGCGCAAACAGGCCGAAAATGCTGCCGCTAAAGCCAGTACCGACAAAACACGTTTTATCGCAACCATAAGCCACGAATTACGTACCCCGCTTAACGGCATCGTAGGTCTGAGTAGAATGTTGCGCGATACAGATTTAAGTGACGAGCAATTTAGCTGGGTGAGTACGATATACGCTAGCGCCATTACTTTGGGTAATATTTTTAATGATATTATCGACTTAGATAAGTTAGATAGAGATAAATTAGAGCTCAGCCTCAAAACGATATCCTTGAAAGACTTCACTGAAGAGCTGAGTAGCATCATCCGCTTGTTAGCGGCTGATAAACAACTAGAGCTCAAAACGTCAATAAATGAACCTTTACCGCGCTTAGTGGAAATTGACGGGACGCGACTACGTCAAATATTGTGGAACATTTTATTTAACGCCGTTAAATTCACCCAAAAGGGACACGTGAGTTTATCCGTATCTTCAACCAAGCCCGACGGCGATAAGGCATACGTTACCTTTGTCATTGAAGATACTGGTGTGGGGATCCCAGAACGTGAAATCGAAAAGATTTTCGCGATGTACTATCAGGTTGATCACCCGGACCATCAATCAGCCACAGGCACTGGGATAGGCTTGGCTATTTGTAAGCAGATGGTTGACCTTATGCAAGGGGAAATTCGTGTCTCGAGCAAAGTAGGCAAAGGCACTCGATTTGAAATAGTACTACCTGTGCAGATTTCCAACAGCCCAATGAAAGTCGCTCAGTTGGAAGTAACTGGGCTTAATATTCTGCTAGTGGAAGATATCGAATTAAATGTGATGGTGGCAAAAGCCTTACTAGAAAAGCTCGGGCAAAAGGTAGATGTTGCTATGACGGGGCAAGAAGCTATCGATAAAGCGCGAGCCAATCAATACGACCTTATTTTACTAGATATTCAGTTGCCAGATATGACAGGTTTTGACGTCGCCAGTACCTTAATTGAAGAAGACTTAGTCATGCAGACACCTATCGTGGCATTAACTGCTAACGTTATTAAAAAGCGTGACGAGTATTTGGAAAACGGTATGGACGATGTCATTGCCAAACCCATCAAGAAATCACGTGTTATTGAGGTCTTTAACGAGCTATTCCACGCACCGCCTGCTCCACTTGAAGTTGACGGTGAAGTGGAACGTCCTGAACCCAACAAAATATTAAGTAACATTTTAGATATGGACTTACTACAGATGTTGGTTGATACCATAGGGGATGAAATGGTGCGGGCGAGTGTTAAGGTGTTTCAAGAGAAAATGCCCGAGTACATGGAAATACTGCAGCTAAGCTTGAGCGCTGACGAAAAATCAGAAGTGTGCTCACAGGCGCATAAAATAAAGGGCGCAGCCGGTTCGGTAGGGCTTGCTAGAGTGCAGCGTATAGCTAACCAAATCCAACAAGGCGACCATCCAACGTGGTGGGAAAATGTTCACGATTGGGTTGAAGAGCTTCAAATGGCAGTGCAACATGATATGAAGGCATTGCAAGACTGGCTTAGAGAACAACAAGTAGATGACTAACGCCGGCCCGCGTTAGTTGACAACATATTTGGTGATCAAGATAAGGGGCGGTAGCCCCTTTTTTGTATACGCGAAATGACAAAGGAATACGAAAGATGGTGAGTGAAACTCAAATGCAACCTCAGGAAGAAATGTTCTCTAATGAGCAAATAACGCAGCATGATTTACCGCAATTGGAAGGGCTATCGCTGGAACCAATTAGCTTAAAATATCGCACGATGAACCTTTTCTTTGTTGGTGTATTCGCCACGATACTTATCACCATTGTGTCGGCGTTGCGGTTCAACCCATTTTTTGACCTCCCTGAAGACCTAGCGTATGCCTATCCATTTATTGTCGCAGTAATTGGCTTCCTCGGAACCCTTTGGTTTACCTATCACTGGTTCGCGGATACAAAAATAAAATATGCAGTAAGAGAGCAAGACATTAGCAAACAATCAGGACTGATTTTTCGTGGATTGTCTTGCCAGCCGATTTTACGCGTGCAGCATGTGGAAGTGAAAAGGGGGCCGCTTGACCGTTGGGCAGGGTTAGCCAAGCTGCAGGTTTTTTCAGCGGGAGGAGAAATGCATACATTTGAAATTCCCGGCCTGCCACTCGAACATGCTGAACAAATTCGTCAGTTTATCTTGGACCACAAAGATGTAAGTGCACGCTAATGACTGACCAAACTACCCCAATTCCACATGAAGCAGAACCTGTTAAAGTCGAAACTGGAGACGATTGGCGCAGGCTGTCTCCAATTGCAATTGTCTACTTCACTGTAAGAAACATTATTAACACAGCCCAAGGCCTCGTATATGCGATACCTGCGATAGCTGTTAGCTTTAACGCATTTGATAGTTTTAATTCGCCTGAAGCGCATATTGGCATTGCTGCGATAATACTGCTAACTACATCAAGCGGCATTATCAGTTTTTTCATGTATAAATTCAGAGTTCACAACCAACATGTGGAAATACATACCGGCGTTTTTCAGCGTCGCTATACCAACCTTCCACTGTGGCGCATTCAGAACGTGAAAATAGAGCTGCCTTTTTACTATCGTCCATTTGGATATGCATTGGTGGTTCTTGACACTGCCGGAAGTGGTAAAGAAGAAGCTAAAATAGTCGCGGTTCCTCTAGATTATGCACATGCGCTACGAAAGCGCGTTTTGTTTGAAAAAGCACATCATAACGAACCCTTGGAATCTGCTACAGCACAGTCATCACAGCACGGTGAATCTGTTTCTGATTCACAAGACGTTGCTGCAGAAGAGGTGCTCAATACGCGTTCTGTGGGTGATATTGTCATTCATGGCATTACCAATAATAGAGTGTGGATTATTCTCGGCGCCGCAGCCCCATTTTATGATGACGTGTTTGGATACGTGTCAGAGTGGCTTGCAGATAAGGGTCTTCAACTCAACCAATTGGTGGGTGAGCAGGCTATCGCCTGGTGGCAGTTCAGTTTATATGCCTTTGTCGTGCTAATGATGGTAATGGCCGCGATGGCGCTATTGAGTGTAGGGGGAGCGTTGTTTACGTTTTATGGATATACCCTTTCTCGGGCTGAGGACCGTTACATACGTCGCAGCGGGCTACTCAACAAACTTGAAGTAAGCATGCGTGCATCACGGATTCAAATGATTACGGCAAAACAGGACTGGCTAGATAAGATTTTGAAACGTGTGAACCTTTATTTCGAACAAAATTCAACAGCAAGCCAGCAAGTGCAAGAGCTTATGTCACCTAATAAGCTGATAGTGCCTTCTGTCACTGAGTCTGAAGCCTTAGCGCTCAGCCAAGAGGTAATGCCAGGATGTGATCTACATCGCCAGCATTATCAAATGATCAGCAAGCGCTTTATCTTGCATTGGATTGCCGTTGCATGGACAGTGCCTTTCATATTTGCAGTCACCGTCGGCTTACTAAGCGATCATACAGATATAGTGCTATTGGCAATTGGAGGGTTTACTTCAATATGCCTGCTATTAACGCTCCGCTGGTGGCGCTGGGGAATCGCATTTGACGAGCGCTATATTTACGTAAGACGTGGCCGTATAGGCGTGGACTATCTGTGTTTTGAACCCTATAAAGTTCAGCAGGTGATAGTCAAGCAAAGTATCTTTATGAAGCGTAGAGGCTTGGCCACACTGAAAGTAGTATTGGCATCTGGCGCTGTAACAGTGCCTTTTCTACCGGAGGCCTATGTGCATCATCTTGCAAATACGGTATTGCACGACGTCGAGTCTACACGACGCTCTTGGATGTAAAAGCATGGGGTAAAAGCCTAACGCTGTATTAGGAAATAGAGTTAGGCCTGAGCTTTCTTTTCGTCACGAGTGACTATACGGTCCTTGCCGCTGTGTTTGGCTTGATAAAGGCGCGCGTCTGCAATATCGAGCTGTGACTCTAAACAATCAGATTCTTCAGCGCAGACGCCGATGCTGCACGTTATGTTGAACTTGTGTTGCGTGAACTGTGTTTTACGAACTGCTTCCATAAATTGAGAAAGTGCAGCTAGGTAGGCTTTCGGTGGTCTCATCGACACAACAGTAAACTCTTCACCGCCATAACGTACGATTAAGTCGTCTGGAAAATATTCCTGTAGTAAGGCTGCAAATTCTTGCAACAAAATGTCGCCCGTTTTGTGCCCTAATGTATCGTTTACAGACTTAAAGTTATCTGCATCAATCATCGATACAATAACTTGGTTTCGCGACTCTTTATTGGCATAAAGTTCCTCGGCAATTTCGTAAAGGTAGCGGCGATTGTAGACTTTTGTAAGGGGGTCCAGGTTCGCAGAATCTCTGATAGTTTGGATCATTTCTTGAGATTCTAGGTTTTGCATTACGCGGCAATAAAACTCTTCGTGATAAAACGGCTTAGACAAAAAGTCATTAGCTCCGCTTTTTATAAACTTCGAGGTTAAAACACTGTCTCCTGTTGCAGAGAGGCCAATAAAGACCAAGTCCTGCATGCGCTTTTCGTGTCGAATGGCTTTGATCAGCTCATATCCATCCATGTTAGGCATTCTGTGGTCTGAAATAACCATTTTTACGTCACGGTGTGCATCGAGAACGTTTAGCGCCTCGACACCGTCATTGGCTTCATGTACCTGAAATTTGAATTTGCGTAACAATGCACAGATGTGGTTTCTACTTGTCTTTGAGTCTTCAACAACGAGTACCTGCGTTGTTAAGTTCTTTCTCAACCGGTCAATAAGTTTAGAAACTTGCAGGTACGAGTATCGAGACTCTTTGGTGATGTAATCAAGTACGCCCTGGTCCAGAAGCTGGGCACGAGTAAATTCGTCGAAGTTACCCGTCAGAACAATGGTGGGCAGGTTGTATGACAATGCAAGCTCTACGCTCTCTCCGTTAGGTGCGTCCGGTAGGTTCAGGTCGACAATAGCCGCTAAGTAGTCAGAGTTTTTCGCAAGCGCACTGCTGGCCTCTGCCAGGTCTTCGCAAAGATCGCAGGTAAAATGAGGGTTGTCCTCTATGAGTTTGTTAACGATCTTTCGGACAGTCGCGCTATCCTCTACAACAAGAACTTTGTACATGTGAACCACTCGTTACGCTTAAAATAGAGCGTGTTAACCATTTGATAATAACCAAATTGAGCGTCTTGCTTATCACTTTTAATGCGCAAAAAATAAACAAAACGTGCTTTTTTTGAATTACACGCTTTATTATAATAACCAAAAAAACAGAAAAAAGCCCTCAAAATGAGGGACTTTCATACGAATGTCTATACAACTGCATACGTAACAACATCAGATTATGATTAGATTTGTTCCATGGGAACACGCACAAAGCCTTCCATTAATACACGTGCGCTGCGACTCATAACGGCCTGATCAATTTGCCATTTATCGCCATCAAGTGACGCTTTAGCCCCTACCCTTAAAATTCCTGAAGGGTGCCCAAATGTCACATAATCCCTATTTGCACCACCTGCCGCTAAGTTCACTAATGTCCCAGGTATAGCAGCAGCGGCTGCTATCGCAACCGCAGCAGTACCCATCATGGCGTGATGCAGTTTCCCCATGGACAGTGCGCGTACTAGTACATCAATATCTGTATCCAGTACTTCTTTTCCACTTGACGCTTTATACGATTTTGCCGATGCAACAAATGCTACCTTCGGGGTATGCTGGCGACTCTCAGCTTCATCAATCTTGTTGATTAATCGCATTTTAAGTGCGCCATGAGCACGGATAGCTTCAAATTTATTAAGCGCATTTATGTCGCTATTAATATCATCCTGAAGTTCTGTCCCAACGTAGCCAATGTCGTCGGCATTGATAAATATAGTAGGAATTCCAGCATTTATCATGGTAGCACTTAATGTACCCACGCCGGGTACATCAAGACTATCGACGAGTTGCCCTGTAGGGAAAATATCGCCTTCACCGTCGGCAGGGTCGACAAAAGCAACTTCAACCTCTGCGGCAGGAAACGTAACGCCGTCGAGTTCAAAATCACCGGTTTCCTGTACTTCGCCGTTAGTGATAGGAACTTTAGCGATAATGGCTTTGTTGATATTGGCTTGCCATATATTCACAGTAGCGATACCGTTTTCGGGGATCTTGCTTTTGTCTACAAGGCCATTGCTGATGGCAAAAGCGCCCACAGCCGCGGTTAGGTTACCGCAGTTACCGCTCCAGTCGACAAAGGGCTTATCGATCGATACTTGACCAAACAAGTAATCGACATCGTAGCCTGCATGTTCACTTTTACTCAAAATTACGGTTTTACTGGTGCTTGATGTTGCACCGCCCATGCCGTCAGTTTGTTTGCCGTAAGGATCGGGGCTACCAATTACACGTAAAAGCAACGCATCGCGAGCAGGCCCTGGCTTTTGTGCAGCTTCTGGTAGATCGGTTAAATTAAAAAACACACCCTTACTGGTACCGCCACGCATGTAGGTAGCCGGTACTCGAAGTTGTGGCGCATACTTTGTCATGTTTTTTCCTTTGTTGTTTTGAAAGGTCGAAAGCTGTTTGTGATTTGAAACACGCTGTAAACACATCCATGTGAGCTCCCCAGCCGCATCCTTGCGGCTGGAGGGTTTCAAATC
>CAYVST010000127.1:0-8870 GCA_964454185.1 uncultured Alteromonas sp. | reverse complement strand
CCCATTGACTCGTGCCTATTTAGTGTCCAATAAGCACCACTCCTTAAACCTCGCTTAAATTTCGAGAGCGCGATTATCTCAGTTTCCTGCAAGACGATGCAAGTTTTGTTACTAACAATTAGTCCATACCTGTAAATTTACTTACAAAAAAACGGTAAAAACAAAAAACGCGCCTAAAACAGCGCGTTTTTCGCCATTAAAAAATACTATGGGCGTTCTGTCACAATTTTAGGCGTGACGAAAATAAGCAGTTCGCGTTTCTGCTGTATTTGAGATGTATTTCGAAATAGTGCGCCTACAAGCGGTAAATCGCCAAACAATGGTACTTTGTTTACACCATCTGAACTGGTTTGCTGGAAAATACCACCTAACACAATGGTCTCGCCGTTTTCTACCAAGACCTGCGTTTTGATTTCTTGCGTATCAATCGCAACGGCATCACCCGTTGAGGTTGAAACCGTCTCACCTCGTGTATCTTGCGTAACCACCAAATCAAGAATAATGCGGTTGTCTGGCGTAATATGCGGAGTCACTTTAAGTGATAATACGGCTTTTTTAAACTCGACAGCAGTTGCACCGCTTGAAGTAGCTTGTACAAATGGAATTTCAGTACCCTGTTCAATGTAGGCTTCGTGTTGATTTGCTACCGTGATACGCGGGCTAGCAATGATTTCACCTTTGTTCTCAGATTCTAAAGCCGATAGCTCTAAATCCAAAATGGTGCCGTCAACCAAGCTTGCTACCTGAAAACCAATACTGGCAGCAGCAGTACTTGCTACTGGCAAGTTTACGTTTAGTCTATCGCCAATCGTTGGAACGACTCCGCCCGCAATAGTATCTGCTCCCTCAAGCGAGCCAGAAACGCCGTTGTCATCTTGACGGTCACTAAACCCCCAGCGCACCCCTAGCTGTTCATCTACATTGTCCAGCACCGTAACCATTCGGCTTTCAATGAGAACTTGTTTAACAGGTACATCTAAAACGTTAATCATTTTTCTTGCTTCGTCAATTGACGCAAGGGTATCGCGAAGCAGAAGGGTGTTGGTTCTGTCGTCAACGGTTACACCACCGCGTTCAGACAATATGCCTCCTTCTGCCGACTTTAAGATAGTCGCAAGGGCAGCCGCTTTTGCGTAGTTGATAGGGATGTTTACGGTGTGTAGCGGTGCTAGGTCAGATACTTGCTTCTTTGACTGTAGAGCTTGTGTTTCGCGAGCTGCAAGTTCTTCAGCGGGGGCAATAAGTAAGATATTTCCTTCCAGTCTTTTGTCTAGGCCTTTGACCCGAAGGATCATGTCGAGAGCTTGATCCCAAGGCACCCCTGAAAGGCTAATAGTGACATTGCCGCTTACGGTATCTGTTGTAACGAGATTAAATCCATTGACTTGCGCAATTATTTGCAGAACTTGTCGAACCGGAACATCTTGAAAGTCGAGCGATATTGGATCACCGGTATATTCTGTTTCACCCTCAAGCGTTTCCTGTTGTTCTGTGTCCATTGGCTTTATTTCAATACGAAGTACGCCATCCTTAATGGTATTTTTAACAACAACAGGCCCTGAATAGTTCACTTCAATACGAGCGTCATTCTCATCTTCAAATGTTTCGATGGTTGAGACCAACGTGCCAAAATCTTTAACATTGAGCTCAACTAATTGGCCTTCACCTAAGCGGGTGTTGGAAAGCGTTACCGATACTTTTCCCTGGGACTCAACAAGCTGTAATTTTGGCGTTTTACCTTCGAACGTCACTAGCGTAACAGCCATGCGCTCAGCGCCTTGTGTAAAATCAAGGTTAGTCACGGTTGTTGTCTGCGCATTACTAGAGCTGGCTTCTACGTCTACAAGTACAGGCTCTTGCGCTTTGACCGGCGCCATAAAAAAGGTGAACGACAGTAGTGTAGCAATAGCAGTGGCTAACCAATACCACCTTGGCGCTCTACGATTCAGAGATTTGTTAAATATGTATCGTTCGGCCATGCTTACTCTCCCGCCTTCGATGCTGTAGTCATTGTTGTTGTTTTCCTTTGCCAGCAGCCGGCACCATCTGGTAATGACTGTTCAATAGTAATTGAATCACTGCCAATTTGCGTAATTTTTCCATAAAACAAGCCGATACGGCTACCAATTTTAGCTTTATGTAGCACGCTATCGTTACTTTTTATAAGGGCCCATTGCACGCCGTTGGCTTCAAAATTGCCAGAAAGCGACAGAGCATCTATGCCATAAGACTCCAACGCTTCTTTTGCACGCTGAAAGTCAGGTTGATAGCAGTTTTCCATGTTCGGTTTACTTACCGGCGCAGTGTTGCTTTTGGGTTTTTCAAAAGGACTGCGCAGCGCACTTGCACTGTAAGTGAACGGCGGATGTGTTTTAAATTCTGGATAAGGTTCAATTTGCGGCGTGGTGCTGTCTTTCACGCGTTGTGTGTACGACTGCAAATCATCTAGCTTAGGTGAGCAACCCATTACAAGCATCATAGTGAAGAGAATTAAAAGATAGCGAATCATTCTTCCTCTCCATCTATATCTGACGAGTTTTCAGACCGGTAAGTTTTAGCTTGCAGCTTCAGCGAAAGACCATTGCTCTGTCGTTGAATATCAAAGTCGTGCAACGTGACGATTCGAGGCAGGTCGGCTATTTTCGAAACAAACTCTCCAAAGTTGTGATAGCCGCCGCTTACTTCCATTTCGATAGGTAGCTCGGTGTAAAACTCTTTTGGTACTTCTTGTTGCCAGTTTAATAGTTCGAACGTGAGTCCTGACGACGTGCCGACATAGGTAATGTCGTCGAGTAGCCCTGGTGTTTCGTTACTGGTTGGAAGGCTCTTGAGCATCGATGAGAAGTCTTTCTTAATTTGCGCCAACTGCTCCTGATAGGCTTCTAAATTCGCAGCTATGCGATACTTAGCCTCAAACTGTAATTTGAGCTCTTGTTCTTTTAATTCAGCGGCGTCCAGTGTTGGTAGTTTAGGGCTGACCAACATGTAATAACTAAGGGCACCGACCAGAATCGCAACAAATGCGCCCACCACAATGCGCACTTCCTGTGGCCATATGGCGACTTGTTCGAAATCGAGTTCGTTGAGCTCTTTTAATTTTGAAACGTCAAATTTCATCGTCTACTGCGCTCCGTTTTTATTTGTTTCAAGTGGAGCTACACTGGGATTAATCAAAAATGTCAGCGTAAAATTACTTACCGCGCGAGCAGCAGAACTATCCGATTTTATGGTAGACAATTCGGCGGCAACGAATATTTTGGACTTGTCCAATCCTCGCATAAAATCAGAAAGGCGGTTATTTGAGTCACTGGTGCCCTTAATTTCAATGCGATTGCCCGTTCGCGTCATCGTTTCAAAAGAGACGCCAGAAGGCACTAGTTTTACTAACTCGTCAAACACGATAGGTGCAACATTACGGCTAGCCTGAAGCTGTTCAATAAGTGCCATACGCTGCTCAATAGCGTTTTTACTGTCTTTAACTTTCTTTATTTGTGCAATCTGTTCATCGAGTATGGCTATTTCGTTTTCTAAAAACTGATTACGTGAATTCTGGTTGTTTATCTGTTGGTCGATGGCTTGGCCAATAAACCAGAAAATAAGCCCGACAATTGCTGCAACGGCAAGTAAAGCTGCTAAGTATTGCTGTTTTTGATGTTGGCGCTGCTTTTCACGCCACGGCAGTAGGTTTACATGTGCCATGTGGTAAAGCTCCTACTGGCCAACCCTGCTGCAATAGCAAGCTGTGGGGCAATTTTTTGCAGGCGTTCAGCGTCAAGTTTTGGGTTAATGGTCATTCCGTCAAAAGGATTAAAGCAGCGAACCTCGATACCCAAGTCTTGATTGAGCATATCAACAAGGGGGTCTATGGTAGCGGCACCACCGCTTAGCAAAAGATTGGTGGGGCGCTCTGCGTGCAAAGTACTCATGTACATTTGTAATGCGCGATTAATGTTCTGTTGCAAGTTTGCAGCAAATATAGGTAGTGTATCTTCTACCCAATTACCTGTAAGCGTGCCGTCTAAAAGCTGCCGCTCAGCGTCTTCCCTTTCCATCATGTGTATGGCGCTAATATCATTGATAAGTTGATTTAAGCCAAATGCATGTTCTTTGGTGTAGATGACGTCACCGTCTTTAATGACGCATAGTTGAAGTAGTGAAGCCCCCACGTTAATACAGCAAAGGGGCTGTTCGGGCTGCTCAATGGTGTGGAAGTAGTCAACAGCATTGCCTATGGCATAGTTTTCCATATCGACAATTTTGGGCTCAAAATTAGCTTCACGAGCAAGTAACAAGCGGCTATCGACAAGGTCTTTGTGAGCAGCAGTTAACAAAACATTCACTTTGCCTGTGTGTGTTGTACTTGGGCCCATTTCTTCAAAATCTAGATAGACTTCTTCAAGCGGATAAGGAATGAGACTGTCCGCTTCAATTTCAATTTGATTTTCGAGTTCATAGTCACTTTGGTCTGGATCCATGTAGACTATTTTGCTGATAACAGAAGTCCCTGCAACGGCAACGTTGGCCTGCTTTAATTTTGTTTTTAGTGCTTTTCTTATTTTCTTGAGCGCAATACTAATTGACTCATAGTCTTTTATATCGCGTTCAGAGAAGGCAATTTTATTGATGGATTCGCATGCGTACCCTTGAAGTACATACCCATCTTTAGATTGCTCAAGCCACACCGCTTTTATTTGACGCGTGCCTATATCTAAGCCCACAATGGGCGGCAGCTTTTTGTTAAACAGCGATTTCATTTGCAAGTGTCCAGTTTCAAAGGTAATTGCTCTACAGTACAATAATACTCTATTCGACTTATGCGTATGGTTCTATAGATAACACATACGTATAAAATATACGTCATTTCAACAAAATGTGTTGGTATCCGTTACAGTGAAGTACATCAAACCGTTTATTTTATTTGTTTTTCTATCAGGGCTTGTGGGCTGTGTCGCACTGGTAGGTATATACTTTTATATCAAACCTGACCTGCCAAGTGTTACTGTACTTAAGGATGTTCGCCTGCAAACACCAATGCAGATTTACACCAAAGACGGAAAACTTATTTCACAATATGGAGTTAAACGGCGGATCCCTGTAAAACTTGAGGATGTCCCTCAAGATTTGATTAATGCCATACTTGCCACCGAAGATAGTCGTTTCTACGAACACCACGGTATTGACCCAATCGGTATCATGCGAGCCGCAGTAAGTTTAGTCTTAACTGGGGAAAAGCGTCAGGGTGCAAGTACACTAACGATGCAGCTTGCACGTGGTTTTTTTCTTACGAGAGAAAAAACGTATATCAGAAAAGTGAAAGAGATCTTTATTGCTCTGCACATGGAGCAAGAGCTATCAAAACAAGAGATTCTTGAGCTTTACTTAAATAAAATCGAACTTGGCCATCGCGCATTTGGTTTTGGCGCGGCCTCTCAAGTGTATTACGGCAAACCGCTTAGCGAGCTTTCTCTCGCGCAAATGGCGACTATTGCAGGGCTTCCCAAAGCGCCATCTGTACTTAACCCCATTAGTGGTCCAGAGCGCTCTCTAGAGAGGCGCAGAGTTGTTTTGTTGCGAATGCTTGATGAGCAATATATCTCAAAGGCGCAGTTTGATGCTGCGGCCAGTGCTCCGGTAACAGCACGCAAGCACGGCGCGGAGATAGAAGTTGATGCCCCCTATCTTGCGGACACCATTTACAACGAAATGGTGGATATTTACGGAAAAGAAGAGGCGGAAACCGGTGGCTACCAGGTGTATGCCACGGCGAATTCACAGACCCAGATAGCTGCGCAAAACGCCGTGGTTCGCAATCTTCATGATTACGATGAACGTCACGGTTACAAAGGTCCACTTGGCTACCTTTGGAATAGCCCTGACCCTGAAACCTCTGAAGAGCCAGTACCTCAGTTGTCATTGAGTTTTGATGTGAGCGCACGCACAACAAGGGAAACATGGGACGATACATCCATTCTTAACGCATTAAATGAAATACCTCATATCAAACCGTTGATGCCTGCGGCAGTCATCACTGTAGGCGAACAAAGCATTGATGTATTGGGTGCAGATGGCGAAAAACGTACCATCGCTTGGGACGGTTTAGATTGGGCCCGTCGGTATATCACTGACTTCCGTCAAGGCAGCGACCCTAAAACAGCATCAGATGTTACTCAAGAAGGTGCCGTTATTTATATCCGTGAACAAGAAGGGCAATGGCGTGTATCTCAAATTCCAGAGGTGAGCGGCGCTTTTGTCGCGCTAAATCCTCAAAATGGCGCTGTTGAAGCAGTGGTTGGGGGCTATAGTTTTTACCAAAGTCAGTTTAATCGCGCGACGCAGGCAAAGCGCCAAGTAGGCTCAAACATAAAGCCTTTTGTCTATTCAGCGGCAATAAACAATGGATATACACTAGCGTCCATCATCAATGATGCACCTATCAATCAGTGGGATGCCACTACTGGTGTTGCATGGCGTCCTCAAAATTCGCCAGCGGAATACGACGGGCCAATTCGAATGCGAAAGGCGTTGGGTAAATCGAAAAACGTGGTGTCGGTGCGTCTATTACGCGGTGTTGGTTTGCGTGATACCGCTGATTATTTAACGCGCTTTGGATTTGACGCTGATGATATACCGTTAGACGAAACGGTTTCATTAGGCTCAAGTTCACATACGCCGTTGGAAGTAGCTCGTGGCATGGCCGTTATTGCTAATGGAGGATATTTAGTTAACCCTCACTTTATAAGCAAAGTACTCGATGAGAGTGGCCAAGAGTTATGGAGCGCTAATCCGGTATGGGCTTGTAATCGTTGTGAAGATGAAACGATGCCCGAAGTGACATCTAAAGACGAGATAGACGATATAGAAGCGCGCCTTGCGGCTGAGTTAAATCAAGACGCTTTTATAGAGAATTCAGCACAAGAAAACACAACAGAAAAAGTCATTGCGCCACAAGTGATAACTGCCCAAAACGCATTCTTGGTGGGTGAGATGATGCGGACAGCGGTGAGAGCTAACGGCAACTGGAATAAAAAAACGTATTGGTTAGGAACGGGATGGCGTGCTCGCAATATCCTCCAGCGCACTGATATTGCCGGTAAAACTGGTACAACGAACGATTCCAGAGACACGTGGTTTAGTGGTTTTCACAAAAACATTGTTGCGACGACATGGGTGGGATTTGACAACATGGGTCGACAACTCGGTAGAGCAACGCGTAATCAAAACCTGATCAACAAAAATCCTGAAAAATTTAATTGGATAGGTAATGCATTAATAGGCACTGAAGATGGCGCGAAGGCCGCAGGCCCCGCATGGATTAGATTTATGCAGTCTGCGCTAAAAGATGAACCGCATACACCGATGCCCGTACCAGAAGATATAGTTCGAATTCGCATTGATCGTACCAGTGGAAAGTTGACCAGACGAACAGACCATACGACACTATTTGAATATTTCCTGCAAGGCACTGAGCCA
Organism: uncultured Alteromonas sp.; assembly: GCA_964454185.1. GTDB lineage: Bacteria > Pseudomonadota > Gammaproteobacteria > Enterobacterales > Alteromonadaceae > Alteromonas. Next base: position 1,400 of record CAYVST010000127.1, on the reverse strand, counting down.
ACCACTTATGTTCGCGATGACGAGGTGATTGACCCAGCGACCCAGGATACGACTACTGCGCCAGAGCCAGAAGAGATATTCTAATTAAAAAAGCGTGCGCCACGAGCGCACGGCTTTTGGCTATGGCGATATATTTGCCTGAACCTATTATCGGAAAAACAATGTCAGAAGATTCGCAGCGATATCTTTATATTCCTCATGCCGGCCCTTCATTGCTGGAAACCCCCCTACTAAACAAAGGCAGTGCGTTTACCGCTAGAGAGCGAGCGGCGTTTAACCTAACCGGGCTCGTGCCGCCACGTTTTGAAACAATTGAAGAACAAGTTGAACGCGCCTATATGCAATACAGCAGTTTTGATGAGGCGCTCAATAAGCACATTTACCTGCGTGCTATTCAAGATAACAACGAAACCTTGTTTTATCGTCTTATCCAAAAACATATTGATGAGATGATGCCGATCATCTATACCCCAACGGTTGGTGATGCCTGTGAACAGTTTTCAGATATTTATCGTTCGTCGCGTGGCTTGTTTATCGCCCACAGTGAACGTCATCAAATTGATGACATCCTTCGCAACGCAACTAAGCGCAAAGTTAAAGTGATTGTTGTGACTGATGGTGAGCGTATTCTTGGACTAGGCGACCAAGGTATCGGCGGCATGGGCATTCCAATTGGAAAACTGTCTTTGTATACCGCATGTGGCGGAATTAGTCCTGCTTACACCTTACCAGTCATGCTTGATGTAGGTACTAACAACCAAAAACTTTTAGACGATCCTATGTACATGGGTGCAAGGCATAAGCGTATTGAGCAAGACCAGTACTATGAATTTGTCGATATGTTTATTAAGGCTGCCCGATCTCGTTGGCCTGAAGTGATGATTCAATTTGAGGACTTCGCTCAGCCAAACGCTATGCCGCTATTGCAAAAGTATCGAAACGAAGTGTGCTGTTTTAATGATGATATTCAAGGTACGGCTGCTGTTACGCTAGGTACTATTTTATCTGCATGTCGTGTTAGAAACGCACAACTTAAAGACATGAAAGTTGTTTTTGTTGGCGCTGGTTCCGCGGGTTGCGGCATTGCCGAAATGCTTATCCAACAAATGGTGTTTGAAGGTTTAAGTGAAGTAGAGGCGCGTAAACAGGTCTTTATGATCGACCGCTTTGGTTTGTTAACCGAGGGTATGGAAAATTTAAGAGACTTCCAACAAGCATTACAACAGCCCAAAGATGCATTGAATGAATGGAACTATAGCGGTGAATATGCAAGCCTTTTAGACGTCGTTAATTGTGCAAAGCCACAAATCTTAATCGGCGTGTCAGGACAGCCGGGCTTGTTCACTGAACAAGTCATAAAGACGATGAAGTCTTACGAACAAAAGCCAATTATCTTTCCG
>CAYVST010000126.1:0-8916 GCA_964454185.1 uncultured Alteromonas sp. | reverse complement strand
CCTTTCGGTTTCAGCAGCTACAGAGGCAGCTAATAAACATGCAGCTATTTCGTGCAAGTATTGCGCATTTCCCTAAGCACACGCTCGATTTTGCCAATGACATCGTGGTTTATAAAGACGGGGGTCTATTGGTAGATGGAAAACAGATTGTTGAGGTAGGCGAATTTAACACCGTCAAGGCGCGTTTCCCTGATGCGGATGTTATCGAGCACTCTGGTAAGTGGATAGTACCAGGATTTATCGATAGTCATTTACACTACCCTCAGACTCAGAGCATTGCTCATTACGGTGAACAGCTACTTAGCTGGTTAGAAAACTATACATTCCCCACGGAAATGCAATTTGCAAGTAGCGACCATGCAAACACCATTGCAAACGTATTTGTAAAGCAGTTGCTTAAAAATGGAACGACTACGGGGTTGGTTTTCAGCACCGTACACAAAGACAGTTGCGATGCCCTGTTTCATGCCGCAAGTAACATTGATATGGCAATGATTGCGGGTAAGGTGTGCATGGACAGAAACTGCCCAGAGCAGCTGCAAGACACTGCTGAAAGTGCACAAAAAGACTGCGCCACACTGATAGAAAAGTGGCACAACAATGGGCGTAACAAATATGCCCTTACGCCTCGTTTTGCACCTACTAGTACCGAAGCGCAACTCGCTGTTCTTGGCGAGCTAGCACAGCAATATGACGATGTATTTATTCAGACTCACTTATCTGAAAATCTGGATGAAATCGCTTGGGTAAAAAGTTTGTTTCCTAATGCTGACGGTTACCTTGACGTATACGATAGGTTCAATTTAGTGCGCAGTCGCGCAGTATTTGGGCACGGTATTCACCTAACCCCCGACGAATGGGCGAGACTAGGCGATGCACAAGCCTCAATCGCATTTTGCCCAACTTCTAACTTATTCCTGGGCAGCGGCCTTTTTGATATGACCGCCGCTCGCGCTAACGATGTCCACGTTGCATTAGCAACAGATGTTGGCGCAGGTACAACTTTTAATATGCTCAAAACTTATGGCGATGCTTATAAAGTAAGTCAATTACGCAACGCTCCGATTAGCCCCCTCGATGGGTTTTATCTCATGACGCAAGGCGCTGCAGTTGCTCATGGTCTTGAGCATGAAATTGGCAACCTCAATGCGGGTACGATAGCAGATTTTGTTATTGTTGAACCCAGGTTTGACGAACTCACGTCTCTTCGAATACAACCAGACGCGTCGTTTGACGACGTCTTCTTTGCATTGAGTATCTTAGGCGACGACCGCGCAATAGCACAAACGTGGATTAGCGGACGCTGCTGTTATGACAACACGCTGCTACAGTAAATAAGGAGAATAATAATGCCGTGGCTCGACTGGTTAAGTCTTTTTGTACGATGGTTTCACGTAGTTGCAGGTGTTGCGTGGATTGGGGCATCTTTCTACTTTATCTGGCTGGATAATAACCTACGTACCCCGCCGCAATGGAAACAAGACAAGGGCATTAAGGGCGACTTGTGGGCTATTCACGGTGGTGGCTTTTACGAGGTAGCAAAGTATGCTTACGGCCCAGAGAAAATGCCACAGACGCTTCACTGGTTTAAGTGGGAAGCCTATACAACGTGGCTATCGGGCTTTGCACTACTTATTATCGTTTATTATTTTGGTGCATCTGCTTACTTAATTGACCCTTCAGTCAATGCGATGTCACCTTCCTCGGCTATAGCGTTGGGTTTAGGGCTTATTTTTGGTGGTTTAGCACTGTATGAGCTCGCTTGTCGAAGTCCTTTAGCCAAATACCCGGTTGCTTTTGGCATCGGGTTAGTAGCGTTAATATGCATTGCCAGCTACCTCTCTTCACAGTGGTTCAGCGGCCGTGGTGCGTACATTCATGTAGGCGCGCTCATTGGTACCATAATGGCAGGGAACGTATTCTTCAACATCATGCCAAACCAGCGCAAAATGGTTGAAGCCGTCGCCAATAAACAAGACATTGATCCACATTGGGGCGCAAGTGCCAAACTGCGCTCGGTGCACAACAACTACTTTACCTTACCTCTGCTCTTCATCATGATATCGAACCATTATCCGATGACCTATCAACATCATCAAAACTGGCTCGTTCTTATTGCAATAATGGCAAGCGCTGCATGGATAAGGCACTTTTTTAACTTACGCCATGTGGGTAAAACCAAGCCTAGCATACTGGTAACAGGCGCAGCGGCAATGCTCGTAATAACATTTTGGGTTTCAATGCCCCAGATAAAAGCAGAAAATTCAAAGGCCGATATCTCCCACTCCGCCATTTCTGATGCCTCTGACACCTTGTCACAGACATCCACGGCAGCACCAATAACGCAGCAGCAGGTCACTGCGATAATAAATACCCACTGCGTAAGCTGTCACTCTGCCGCGCCAACTGATGACATCTTTAAAGTTGCGCCTATGGGCGTAGTACTGGACACGTGGGAAGATATCGAACGTTTCGCACCACAAATCGTGCGACGAGCAAGTGTTACCAAAGATATGCCTTTTTTAAATAAGACAGGTATGACGGAAGAGGAAAGAACACTGCTTGCAAAATGGTTTGCAGCTAAAAACAATTAACGTACGTTGGGCATTGGTGATGACTTGTTAATTGGGTCATCACCCTAACCCGCATCTTCCATTTTTTCATCACAACTGAGCTGTCTTTTTCTCGAATACATGGCTTCATCCGCAAGGTCAAGCCATTCTTGGACAGATGAAATACTCACATCCCATTCAACCCATCCTAGGCTAAAAGAGAGCGGAATGACGTCTCCACAATCCAGGGTTAGACAAAACGTATTGTGAGCCACACGGTCAAAAAACGCCTCTGTCTCGGCTTCATTTGTACCGTAAAGTAAAATAACAAATTCATCACCGCCAATACGACCAAACCTATCGCTGTCTCGTAGCAACCCGTTCATTGTTTCAGAGAAATAAGTCAGGGCCAAATCACCTACTTTGTGACCGTAATCATCGTTGATAGACTTAAAGTTGTTTAGGTCAACAAACACAAGCGTTGATACCTGCTGCCCTCGCTCCATGCGGCTTATTTCGTTACTTAACTGACTCAATATTTCGCGGCGATTTGCCAGGCCAGTTAGTGCATCAGTTTTAGACAGCATTTCTAATTTAGCAACCGCACTCATTAAAGCATGTTGCTGTGCTTTTTCCTTCGTGATGTCGTCTGCGGTGCCTAAAATCAATGTTTGTTGCTCACTAGAGTCGTATATCAAGCTTCCTCTATCGTGCAGGTGTTTAACATTGCCTGACGCATCTACGATACGATATTGAATGTCCCAATTTTGTAGTGGCCGTTTATTAAATACCTTTGCCACTCGCGCACTATCTTCCTCATGAATATGGTCAATAAAAGCGACTGGGCTACAGTACAACTCATACTCGTTTCGTCCATAAATATTAGCGTAACCATCATTAACATAGTGCAGCTTGTCTAATGTAGGCGTGGCCACCCAAATAAAGGTCCGCTCAGAAAATGCGCTGACAATTTTACTGAACAGCGCATCTACCTTAAACAATTCTGTTTCGATACGCTTTTTATCATCAATATCCTCAACTACTGCAATAAAATACTCTGGGTACCCTTTCTCGTCGCGAACCAATGAAACAGTAAGCCTACCCCATACCAAAACAGCGTCGCGTCTAACGTATTGCTTTTCAATGGTGTAGTTTTCTATTTCACTTTTTAAAAGTCGGTCTAACTGAACCAGATCTTCTTGCAAGTATTGCGGAGCCGTCAGTTCTTGAAAACTGAGCGTTGTTAACACCTCTTCGGAGTAGCCAAGGAATTCGCAGAGTTTTTCATTGACACGAATAAAACCACCGTTAAGGCTCACGTGCGCAAGCCCAACAGCACAATATTGGAAGGTTTTTTCAAACATGGGCCGTCGCCCCTTTTAACAACTGCATTCCGTCGCCTTTTGTGTTGTTTTTTGAGATCTAACTTTATAATTCCGTCTGCTTCCTCGTTTCTAACGCTAATTGGAGGAATTCGGATACGTAGAGTTTATTATAGAATATGACCCATCGTGCAAAAAAGAGCCAAAATAAGAAAATAGATTAGAGTAGGTTAGCGCATGATTATTGCGACACCGTGTAATGTGACTGAGCTCAACACCATTCCCCATCACAAAGGGATATTCCAAACAACGTAATGATGACAAACCCTATTTCTAAACCTCAACAGTGGGACGTTTTTAAGAAACGCAGAGTACGTAGGTATCGTACGTCTTCATAAATTTTTTATATTGAAAAATCAATTGATTACTTATAAAACTCCTACTAAACAGCGTAGTAACCAAACTTATACTGATTGATAAAACACACCTAGTCACTAAAATAAACCACAGAAATGACTAATGTGGAGAAACTTATGACAAATGTATTAATTATCAATGCACACCAGTACTACCCTTTTTCTGAGGGCCGTCTAAATAGCGCTTTAGTAGATCAAGCATCGACGTTTTTAAATAAAAAAGGCTACGAAACGCGTCATGTGAACATGTTAGATAATGTTGATGTTCAGCAGCAGTTAGCGTTACACCAGTGGGCTGATGTTGTACTTCTGCAGACTCCAATAAATTGGATGGGCGTACCTTGGTCTTTCAAGAAGTACATGGATGAAGTGTACACTGCAGGTATGGGCGGTGAATTGTGCAATGGAGATGGACGCAGTGCTGATGCCCCTAAGAAGGGCTATGGTACGGGCGGCACACTCAAAGGAAAAAAGTATATGATGTCTGTTACATTCAACGCACCAAAGGAGGCGTTCGATGACAGTATGGAGTATTTGTTCGAAGGTAAAAGCGTAGATGACCTATTGTTCCCAATGCATGCGAACTTTAGGTTCTTTGGTATGGAGGCGTTACCAACTTTTGCCGCCTTTGACGTAATGAAAAATGCTGATGTTGAGAACGATTTTTCACGTTTTGAGGCACATCTGGCAAACGCATTTTAGGCAGTATCGTTAAATACACAAAAAACGTACAGCCAGCCTTTTTGGTTGTACGTTTCAATGTTCTAAGCAGCATCGTCCTCGCTGTGTCTTTCCGACCAAATACGCAATTGCTCAAGAATATCTAACGCTGAGCGTCCGAAATCTGTCAAGCTATACGCCACAGCAATAGGACGTGTTTCGATGACATTGCGAAGCACCATACCGTTATTTTCTAGCTCTTTTAGACGCTGATCTACCATTTTCCTGCTCGCGCCGCCTAGCATTCGGCAAAGGTCGTTAAAACGCACAGGCTCGTCTTTTAAATGGTAGATGATTGACCCAGTCCATTTCCCACCAATTAAACGCATTCCGCGCTCAATGGCACATGGTTCGTTGCAAGTATTTAAAACTGTTTTTCTACCGTTAGCGTCTGTTTTTATTTCACTTTTCATTGTTGTCTTCTAGAAAAAGCCATAGTAACTAAAAGTATACTAATTGCTTTGCTGAACAAGGTAACTAAACTATACCACACATGGATTCAGAGCTATAGCTATAGGTGAGTATTAATTAGTCTATACTCACTGCGATCAGCTTCAAAGGCGTATTGCTGAGATATTTGATATGGCCCTCTATCACTTGGCCATTGTTCACAATATGCAATCCAAGTTGCACTGCTTGCAGTATCAAAATGTGACATCAGTTCAATAAGAATAAAAACACACAGGCAAAAATAGACCGTTCACTCCAAGAAAAGCGTCTTGGCGAGAGCAGAGATAACCATTAACTTCACGGTGATAATTACCATGATTGAATTTACGTTAAACGGCAAAACCGTGCGCACTGACGCCGCACAGGATACCCCTCTCGTTTGGGTGATAAGAGACGAATTTGGTTTGAAAGGAACTAAATTTGGCTGTGGTGTAGCCATGTGTGGTGCGTGCACTGTTCATGTGGAAGGCAACGCGGTTCGCTCATGCTCGTATCCTGTGTCACTTGTCAACGGTAAAGCGGTTAACACCATTGAGAGTTTCAATAACGCACACCCACTTCAAAAAGCTTGGGTGGAAGAACAAGTTCCCCAGTGTGGTTACTGTCAGTCAGGACAAATCATGCAAGCAGCAACGCTTCTCGATAGAAACCCAAACCCAAGCGACCAAGACATTGTTAACCACATGAGTACGAACTACTGCCGTTGTATGGCGTATGTGCGCATAAAGAAAGCGATTAAGCGTGCTTCAACAAATACGGTAGAAATTTTCGATCCTAACGCAACGTCTGAGGGAGAAAACGCATGAGCATGAAAACACTAGGCCAAGCGAAAAAAGATAACATCAACCTCTCTCGTCGTTCATTTATGGTTGGCACAGTAAACACAACACTACTGATGGCATTTGGCGCATCGGCCATTCCGTCCGCACTATCGGCAAAGGAAGCTTTATCAAGCAAGACATTTTCACCGAACGTTTGGTTTGAAATGGATACCAAAGGAAATGTCGTTGTTAATATTGCTAAGGCTGAAATGGGCCAGCACGTGGGCACTGCTATTGCTCGTATTCTTGCAGATGAGCTTGAATGTGACTGGGATAACGTGTCAATAGTTCACGTTGATACCGATCCGAAATGGGGTTACATGGTAACAGGCGGTTCATGGTCTATCTTCCAAACCTATAAGCCTATGTCTCAGGCAGGCGCCGCTGGTCGTCAAGTTCTCATCGACGCTGGTGCAGCGCTACTCGGTGTGTCGGCATCTAGTTGTAAAGCGGAAAATGGCTATATTGTTTCCGGTAACAATAAGGTGAGCTATGGCGATATAGTTGCAAAGGGAAATGTTGATAAAACCTACTCAGCCGATGAACTAGGTGCATTGGCGATTAAACCAGGTAACAAACGCCATCTTATCGGCATGGGTAACGATTACAAGGCACTTGATATTCCGCCAAAAACGAATGGTAGCGCGGTATATGGTATCGATGTTGAAGTGGATAACATGCTCTATGCCCGCCCTATTCTGCCCCCCACGCGGTATGGAAGCGCAGTGACAAACGTTGATGATAGCCAAGCAAAATCGCTTCCTGGTTATAAAGGTTTCAAAGTGCTAAGTGACCCTTCAGGCACTATTGAAGGATGGGTGGCGGTACTTGCAAGCGATTACCCAACCGCCATAAAAGCGGTTGATAAGGTAAAAGTAACGTACAACGCGGGAAAAACTGTGAATGTAAGCGAAGCGGACATTCAAAAAGAAGGTGAACGCATATGCCGAGACCGCAACGAAGGAACACTATTCGTTGACGAAGGTAACATCGACGAGGCACAAAACCGTGCCGCTAGAACCATTGAAGCGATGTACACTACTGCCACTGCTAGCCACTTTCAATTGGAGCCGCTAAACGCAATAGCTGAGTTTAAAGACGGTAAATGGCACATACATACAGGAAACCAATGGCAAGGGCTTACACTTCCTGCTGTGGCGAAAGCGGCTGAAGTACCAGATTCGGATGTAGTTATTCATCAGTACTATTTGGGCGGCGGCTTTGGACGTCGCTTATTTGGTGACTGGATAATACCGGCACTTTTGACCGCAAAAGCGGCAGGACAGCCTGTGAAAATGCTGTTTATGCGACCTGACGATACGATGTTTGATCAACCCCGTTCTGCGTCTACTTCATTACTCAACGCCTCATTTGACGATTCAGGTAAATTTACTGGTATGGAGCACGCTCTGGCAGCGGGCTGGCCTACGTTGGCTATGGCACCAGGCTTTATGCCTGACGGTGTCGATGGCAAAGGCAAAGTAGATCCTTTTTCCGCATCAGGCGCGGACCACTGGTATACCATGGAGAATCACAGAGCTCGCGTTATCAACAACAAAGTCGCGCAAGATACCTTTACGCCAGGCTGGTTGCGCTCAGTCGGTCAAGGTTGGATAGTATGGGGGCTAGAGAGCTTTATCGACGAAATTGCTCATGAAGCAAAACAGAGCCCTGTGGACTTCCGTCTTGCTATGTTAGACGGCAAAGGTAAACAAGCAGGCCAAGCGCCTGAAAGTGTCGGTGGAGCAAAACGACTCGCCAATACGCTTGAACTACTTAAGAAAAAGACTGCCAACGTTAAGCTTGGCGACAGCGAAGGTATTGGTTATAGCGTAACGGCCGGTCAAGAGCGCACTATGCCAGCATGGCTGGCATAGTGCGGCTCATGTTCATGTAGATAAACGCTCGGGTAAAATTACGCTTAAAAAACTCTGGGTAGTAGCCGATGCCGGTATCGTTGTTCACCCAGATGGTGCAATGGCTCAAATGGAAGGGTCCCTTCTTTGGGGCACCAGTCTTGCACTGTTTGAGCACAACGAAATAAAAGATGGCTATGTTGCCAAGAAAAACCTGCATACCTACTTACCACTGCGTATGAACGACGTACCAGAGATGGATATCGAGTTTGTCGAGAGTGACGAGTTTCCGGTTGGGCTTGGTGAACCCGGCGTTATTGGTGTTGCGCCAGCTGTTGGTAACGCGATCTTCGACGCTGTCGGGGTTCGCTTGAGGCATCTCCCCATGCTCGCATCTCACGTCTCTGACGCGATGAAAGCGTAAGGGTTGTAAATCATGAATGTTACTACAAAATCTATTTCACAAATTGGACTGGCACTCTTTGCGGTAGTGTTATCAACAGGGTGTTCGAACAGTACAGAAACGACACAAGCCAATAATGACGTGAAAGCTTACGAGGGTGCCACACTGACAACTGCCTATACGGCTTATAAAACAAAGCCAAATGCTGAAAGCGCATTTGCTTATCTGTTTGATGTGGCCACTAGTCCGCGTTGCGTAAACTGTCATGGCGTTGTTGAAAACGGTGCGCACCGCCCAACTGTTGGTGATAACCGTGCGCATCACCCAATGAATATTACTTCAATCAATAATCTTAAGATGGCCGTCCAAGATGGAA
>CAYVST010000125.1:0-8923 GCA_964454185.1 uncultured Alteromonas sp. | reverse complement strand
GACGACTAAAAAATAGACGCCAATTAGAAGGCCGCCGAATTATACGGATATGGGGCATGATTGCAAGTTTTAATCTGTGTTAAAGGCCTTCAATTTAAGATAATTAGCGTCCGTCGAGTCATTAGCCTCACGCGCTGTAGTATTGCAATTGACAAGCTCACTCATCAGGTACATTCGCAAAGCGGTCGATTATTCAAAACACTTACGTTTTAAGTCACGTATAGTAAATAAAACGACTTGAGATTTTGAAAAGAGGTTAGTTTGTCAAAAGGGCTAGAAAGCGTATCAACCAAAGTGGTATTCAGATGGGTCGGCACACATTTAATGAAATACCGCGGGCGGGTTATTGGTGCTGTCATTGCGCTGTTCACCGCAGCACTTTCTTGGCTGGCACTGGGCCAAGGTATTAAATATGCGATTGACAGTGGTTTCGTTGAAAGTGCCTCAGACACCCTCAATCAAGCTACTATTTTAGTACTCAGCGTCACTATTATTGCGTGTTTAGCTACCTATGCTCGCTTTTATTTAATGACGTGGCTCGGTGAACGGGTAAGTGCAGACATTCGCAAGCAATTGTATTCGCATCTTTTAACGCTTCCTCCTTCTTTTTTCGCTGAACTTCGCACGGGTGAAGTTATCTCTCGATTTACAAGTGACACCACAATTATTCAAACCGTTGTGGGCATGAGCCTTTCGATGACACTGCGCTCAGTCGTCACCTTTGTTGGAGCGATAAGCTTGATGGGCTTCTCGAGCCCGCTGTTGACCTTTTGTGTCATGCTAGCCGTGCCCGCCGTTCTAGTGCCAATTAAAGTACTTGCGCCGCAAGTACGCCGTTTTGCTAAAGAAAGCCAAGATAAAGTGGCTGACCTAGGAGCACGTATCGATGAAAGCCTACACGAAATTCTGACGGTACAAGCTTATACTGCAGAGAAGAACGAGCGAACACTGTTTGCGAATCAAGTAGAAGCGGCAATGGACGTCGCCAAAAAGCGCATACACTATCGCTCGCTGCTTATTGGCTGCATCATGTGTATTAGTATGACGGCGATCATATTTATTGCCTGGATGGGCGCTCGCCAAGTGTTGAACGGTGACATCACAGTAGGCGAACTCTCTGCTTTCCTTTTTTACGCCGTCATGGCTGGAGGTAGTGTAGCGACAATCAGTGAGGTTATTGGCGAAGTACAAAGAGGCGTCGGTGCAAGTGAAAGACTGTATGAACTCCTTAATACCCAGCCAGACATTATCTCTCCTGATGCTGAAAATGGACATGCACAAGCTACATCGCCCAGCGCAGGTGCGCAACAAATAGTGCAAGCACAAGCACCCCGAATAACCATCGAACACGTTAATTTCGCCTATCCTAATAGCAAACGCCTGTTTGACGATGTCAACATCGAAATAAATGCGGGAGAAAGGCTTGCATTAGTAGGCCCAAGCGGTGCCGGTAAAACGACCTTATTTCAATTACTACTCAGATTTTACGACCCAAGCGAAGGACGAATTTGTTTTGACGGTAACGCTATTCATACCATGCCTGTAGAAAAACTTCGTCAGCACATTGCTGTCGTAACCCAAGAGCCCGTGGTTTTTGCAAATACCGTTATGGAGAACATTCGCTATGGTCGCCCTGATGCTAGCGATGACGACGTCATAAATGCGGCTAAGCAAGCTTTTGCTCATGGATTTATCAATAACTTAGATGCGCAATATGAAACGCAACTTGGTGAGCGAGGTGTAAAGCTATCTGGCGGACAAAAGCAACGTATTGCCATTGCGCGGGCTATTCTTGCCAATCGCCCAATCCTGCTGTTAGACGAGGCGACCAGTGCGCTTGATGCAATGAGCGAGCGCATGGTTCAACAAGCCATCGACAAACTGATGGAAAACAAAACCAGTATTATTATTGCTCATCGCTTAGCGACGGTTCAGCATGCTGACCGAATCTTGGTGATGGATGAAGGCCGTGTGGTTGGCATGGGTACCCACGCATCTTTGATGAAAAGCGATACCTTGTATCGGGAATACGCTGAACTGCAACTGTTAAGTTGAACCTCGTGCGATGCTATTAGGTACTAATGAGAACTGCCGTATAGATTAAATTTTATACGGCATTTTCATATTACAACGAACAAATAGAATATCGCTACGGGTTGTTTAAATGAAGAAGTCAGTTTTTCGTGCAGCAAAGACATGGAAAAGTCTTTGTGCGTTGATGTTAATTATGCCGATAGCCAACGCCCAATATATGGGTGATAGGCAAGCAAAGCTAGTGGTCACTAAGCCTGTTGCGTTTATGAATGAGACGCGAAAAGTTGAAGCGGTTGGCAGTGCAGAGGCGGTGCGCTCTATCGTGCTTTATCCGGCCGTATCAGATGAAGTGACAGAAATTAACTTTGTGCCCGGTCAATCTGTAGAACAGGGAAAAGTCCTGGTTCGCCTTGACGATAGACGACAGCGCACTGCCCTAAAACGCGCTGAACTTACCTTGGCTGACGCCCAAAGAACCGTTGAACGTTTAGCGTCGAGTTACAAAAATGGTGCAGTACCTGTAAGTGAATTAGACCTTGCTAGAGTGCAGCGTGATCTTGCCGAAGTTGCGCTGGAAGAAGCAAAAGCCGATTTGGAAGACCGCCATATTATTGCCCCGTTCGATGGCGTTGTGGGTATTACCGATGTCGAAGTGGGCGACCGTATTACAGAACAAACTGTTATCACTACACTGGACAACCGCAGCAAACTTTTTATCAATTTCCGAGCGCCAGAAGCAGCTTTACCCGTGCTTATGAATGCTCCTCAAGTAACGCTAGAACCCTGGAGCGACAAAGAAAAAACTGTTAATGCCGAAATAGCGCAAGTTGATTCTCGCATCAACGAAGCTGACCGCACGCTGCGGGCGCGCGCTATTCTTGATAACTCTCAAGACACATTTCGTCCTGGAATGAGTTTCCGTGTAAATCTGAGCATTGAAGGTGAGCGTTATGCCGCCGTGCCAGAAGCGGCGTTGTTGTGGGGAGCCACTGGCGCTTACATATGGCTGGCAAAAGAAGGCAAAGCCCAAAAAGTGGATGTAAGTGTTCACCAACGTTTAAGAGGCACTATTCTTGTTTCTGGTAAAATCAATGAAGGTGATACGCTTATTGCCGAAGGCGTACAGCGCCTAAGAACAGGCCAAGCAATTACTACCGAATTGGCAGGAGGACCACAGGGTGAGTGATCCTCAGCTGTCTTCATCAACCAACGATTTGCCTTCGCTGTCTATTCGTCGTCCTGTACTCATTGTTGTTCTGAACTTATTAATTGCCATTGCAGGTTTCGCTGCCCTCAGTGGTTTGGAAGTTCGAGAGCTGCCTGATGTTGACACGCCACGGGTCACTGTTACCGCTAATTTTCCGGGAGCTTCACCCGAAACCGTCGATGCCGAGGTTACTGGACGGCTTGAGGGTGCCGTTGCGCGCGTAAGCGGTGTAAAAAACATTTATGCACAAAGCGAAGAAAACTCAGCGCGCGTTCGCGTTGAATTTCGCCCGGGTATTAACTTAGAAGATGCAGCAAATGAAGTAAGAGAGTCGGTTAGCCGCGTACAACGTCAACTTCCTGAAGATGTTGAACAAGTAGCGATTATTCGTGCTGACAGTGACGCTCAAGCGGTAGTAAGCCTAGCAATATCAAGCGAAACGCTGGATATGGAAACACTAACCGAGCGCGTTGATACTGATGTTGCTCCCTTGTTTTTAAGTATTCCCGGCGTCGCCGACGTTACATTAAACGGTGACAGAGAACGCGTATTGCGTGTTTCTGTTGACCCTTTAAGGCTGACCAGCTTTGGTCTATCGATGACGGATATTGCCAATGCATTGTCGCTCGCTCCCTTTGACGTGCCAGCTGGCAGCATTCAATCGGCAGAACAAGCATTAATTGTTCGTGCCGATGCCACTTCGATCACGGCCGAGGATGTTGGAAACATTGTGGTTGCAGGTGATATTCGCATAAACGATGTGGCGAGCGTTTATTTCGGTCCTGCCGATACCTCTAGCATGGTGCGTTTGGACGGTACGCCCGTTATTGGTGTAGGCGTGATTCGACAAGCGAGTTCAAATACCATTGAGATTTCGGACGAAGTCTTGGCCATGGTGAAAGACTTAGACAAGCGCTTTACTGATATGAACATCGTGGTAACGTCTGATGATGCCGAGTTTATCCGAGATTCGGTCAAAGAAGTCATGGTTTCACTGAGCCTGACCATCGCACTGGTCGTTGTTACGTTGCTGGTATTTATTGGCTCATGGCGAGCCACTATTGTCCCCGCGTTGTCTATTCCCGTTTCACTCGCTGGTGCACTAGCGATTATCTGGGCGATGGGCTTTTCTGTGAATATTCTTACCCTGCTTGCGCTGGTTTTGGCAACGGGAATGATTGTCGATGATGCAATTGTGGTGTCAGAGAACATTCAGCGCCGCCGTGGAATGGGTCTGGGTGCACGTGCAGCCGCTGTTATTGGTACAAGAGAAGTCTTTTTCGCAGTAGTGGCAACAACGGCCGTATTAGCGTCTGTTTTTATACCTATCGCCTTTTTGCCTTCTACTGCGGGCCGATTATTCAGAGAGTTTGGTGGCGTACTCGCAGGCGCCGTGGTTATATCTTCGTTTGTTGCGCTTTCTTTAGTGCCGGCACTAACCGCCAGGCTAAAAGTAAAAAAACGCGCTTCCAACGGACTTTTTCACAAAACGTTTGGACGTTTTGGTAATGCCTGTTTAGCGCTTTATCAAGCATCACTTCTGAAGGCATTAAAGTTTGGCTGGGTTGTGGGTATTTTGAGCCTTGCGGCAGGCGGAGGTGCTTACATTCTTTCTCAAAATATCGATAACGAGCTACTACCTAGCGAAGATAGAGGAACAATTCGCATCTTTGCTCGTGGGCCAGACGGAGCAGGCCTGAATTTTATGGATAGACAAGCTGAAAAAATGGAAGAGTTACTGTTGCCGTATGTCGACGACGGCACTATCGACTCAATTTACACGATTGTAGGTCGCTGGGACCCCAATATTATTTTTATCACTGCGCCGTTAAAACACTGGGATGAACGCGACAAGTCGCTGCAAGACGTGGTCAATGAAGTTCGTCCCAAACTTCAGCAAATACCTGGCGCACCAGGCAATGCTTTTGGCGGAAACAGTCTTAATTTGCGCGGGCAAGGCGGTGGATTGGAAGCCGCCCTTACCGGAGATACCTACGAAAACACTTTCGCTGCATCGCAGGCCTTTGCCAAAGTCTTAGAAGATGCGTTGCCAGAACTTGGTCGTCCCCGCATTAGTTACGACCCCACGCAGCCGCAAATGCGTGTGAACATAGACAGACGCCGTGCAGAAGAGCTCGGCGTACCGCTCAACGATATCGCAAGCACGCTACGTGCGGCGGTAAATGGTGATGATATTGCCGACTTAAATGTCGGCGACCAATCTATACCCATCATGCTTCAAACAGACAATCGCAGTACGCTTAACCCGTCCGATTTAACAAGCCTCTATGTGAAAAGTACCAATGGAAACCTTGTTCCACTTTCCAGTGTTGCCTTTATCACTGAAGAAGGTGTTGCTGCAGAGTTAGAGCGTCAAGCACAACGACGGGCCATTCAAATTGCGATGGAATTGCCTGAAGATTTACCATTGGCAGACGTTGTCGATAAGATTCGCACACTGGCTCAGGATACCCTTCCCGATGGCATCGGACTGGTTTTTCTTGGCGAGGCCCAAACTTTTGAAGAAACCTCAAAACAAGTGGCACTAACTTACGTATTGGCATTTGTTATCGTGCTATTGGTACTTGCTGCCCAATTCGAGAGCGTTAATAGCGCGGTGGTCGTCATGTTAACTGTGCCCTTTGGTATCGCCGCTGCCGTTTATGCTTTATTTCTTACAGGCACCAGCATTAATATCTATTCGCAAATTGGTCTTGTCATGCTTATCGGTTTGCTTGCCAAGAATGCCATTTTGTTAATTGAGTTTGCTGATCAGCTTCGTGACAAAGGTTATGACATCTATGACGCCATTGTAGAAGCAGGCAAAGTTCGCCTTCGCCCCATTATGATGACATTGGTGTCGACCATTTTGGGCGGCCTGCCACTTATCCTATCAACAGGGGCTGGGGCAGAAGCGCGAAACGCAATTGGTTGGGTTGTGTTTGGCGGTTTGGGCATTGCAGTTGTCTTTACGCTCTATCTCACACCGGTGCTCTACCTTGCTCTGGCTCGTTTTACGAAGCCGCGAGCTGACGAAAGTGCAAGACTTGAACGAGAAATGAAAGAAGCCCAAGCGCACCACTAGCGTTAAGGCGGTAAATATGACAACGACACGTCAAAGTTATGACGTGGCGTTTTTTATCAACTGCTAGCTAGATTATAAAGCCTTACAGAAGCCTTTCACTTTCGATTTACCCACAAAGCCCAAAATATTATCAACCATATTTGTAAAGTACGGGTTGTACGTAAGTCGCGCATGTACCTTGTCATTTTCTTTATATCCCCAAGGCCCGAACCATACAACATCACCGGCAAGACAACTCGCTTCTTTGTCACTGCCCTGCCCATTATCACATATTCGAAAATCACTCTGGGCGCCGTACAATGCATTACGCGGTGAAAACAAGCTACTCATATGAGAAGCAGCGCTGATATGTGCATCAGGTAGCTGCATTGTTTGCAGTACAAGGGTATCAGGCATGACATCTGGCGCCACTTCTCCTTGCCATAGCAAACATTTGTTAGGGTCAGTAAAATTGTCGCGAAATTGCTCAGCGACTTTTTCGGTATCAACCACGCTATCCTTTTCAGCGACTGTCATCAAAACCGGAATAGCAAGTGTGCTGGGCAAGTCATCTCGGTTAAACAGTGTTTGAAGTTGGTTTACGCTCTCTTGGTAGGCGGCAAATCCAGGCATTGCCGTTGAGTTATAGCGAGACGGGTTATCCTCCTCTTCAACATTTGGCCACGGAAAAAGCGAATCAATATAGGGCGCGAGTCGAGAGACAAAAAAACGAGACTTAAATGCAGGAGAAAAATGAATTAGCCCTTTTATATCGTTTCTAAAAAATGTCGCTATAGTGGTTAGGTTAGCTCCGGTTGAAAAGCCGCCCACATATAGGTCTTCCACTTCTCGTGAAAAGAGCTCGATATGAAAGTTTGTCTCGGTTTGCCACTGCTCATAACTCACTGACAGCATATCACCAGGTTTAGTGCCATGCCCGGGCAGTAAAATAGTACGTACGTAAATTCCTTCAGCACACAGGGCAGCGGCAACATCACGAAAAAAGAACGGCGAATCGCCCAGACCATGCACAAATAATATGCCTGTCTTTTTGTACTGAGTTCCGCATTCAAAGGGCATATTCATAGCAATCTCTTTGGCATGAGACGCTTTAGGACCAATAAATGTTCGATTGTTTTCAATATAATGCTCAACCTGTTCTAGATAGGCATTATAGGGTGCAACTTTGACAGGAAAGGCTTGATCACCTATGTCAAATTGAGCGCTATGCGAGGAATGGCATGCGGTAAGAACTGCAAAAGAAAAAAAGGCGGCCGTTGATGCAGCCGCCCTCTTGACATATGAAATGGGGTTCACGCTCGTCTCTTAACGTATTCTAAGGCGTTTACTGTAACGTATCTTTACCTGAAACCAGAGCCTTTGCCAGTATTTTATGTGTAAGCAAAGATAACAATTCCGTTTCTGCCTCGCTTCGCTCGCCGTCTACCCCCGTAATCGCCATTGCAACCTCAAGGGTTTTCTCAGCATCAAACGCCAAGTCATTTTTAAGGCTGCGCAATAGCGTCATTGCGTCCCCGGTATCTATCGCTTTGCGAGTTTGATAAATCGTATCGTTAAGAAAAGCTTCTGGACAAATCGGGCTTTGCCAGTCTAATGAGTCAACCATAGCATTCAGGTAGTCTTGCTCAGAAAGCGACACCATGCCGTCGACCTGATACAAAAGCACGGAAAGTTTGATTAGCGCTTGGTTAAAGTTCTGTTGATCTGATAATTGCATAACACTCTTCCTCTTCGTACTGTACGCGGCAGTACCACAACATGTTCTGCATCCTGCAGAAGCTAATGAGAACGAACAACACTACATGCACGCTCACACCTGATCACCGCACGCTTGAAGTGTAATCAGCTTGATTGACACCGATATTACGCGGCGATGAACGTTTAAGTTCACACTGTTAATTTTATGTAAACAGAATAATATTATAGGTCCTTTTCACGGTATTCCAAGTGTTCAAAACAACGAAAATTAAGAACAGACACACGATGTGTAAAGTCAGCAAACAAAAAAGCCAG
Organism: uncultured Alteromonas sp.; assembly: GCA_964454185.1. Taxonomy (GTDB): domain Bacteria; phylum Pseudomonadota; class Gammaproteobacteria; order Enterobacterales; family Alteromonadaceae; genus Alteromonas. The sequence goes on along the minus strand of CAYVST010000125.1, from coordinate 584 downwards.
CACCGTGTTTTTAGCGCGGTTGCTGGCTTTTTTAAGTCGAAACAACAGGTTCAACTGTTAGAGCGCGAAGGCAAGCCCTATGGCTCCTGTATGTAGATATCGATGCGTTACCTTAAGCCCAGAGTAATGTCATTAATATAAAAGTTGCCAGTATATACTTTGTCATTATTGCCATGAGGCTCAAGTGCAAAGAATTGTTTGTCTTGATCATCAAGTGCCTGGTAGCCGCCGATAACCTGATAAATCCACACCTCAGGGTCGAAATCGAGAGACTTTTCCTCAAAGTAATCCAACGCCGTTTTTGGTTGGCCTGAGTCAATCACATCGCAGAAATAATCTTCGACGGCTTTTTGCAATGGGTCTTTTTCAAGTGAAACGGTGGATTGCTCGGTGACATCAATATCAACAGGCTTTGTGTCCTCATGCTTAGCATGACGTTTGTGCACATGGGTCAACGATGCGACAATTTGTTGGTAATCAACCTCATGCTCAACATTATTAACATCAGCGCTTGCCGTAACAATGGTGTTTGCAGACTGATTAAACAGTACGGGAACGTTGGTCAAGTTCGCATAGTTACCCGG
>CAYVST010000124.1:0-9038 GCA_964454185.1 uncultured Alteromonas sp. | reverse complement strand
ACATTGTTGGTGCTATTGCAAACGAAGCAAACATTAACTCTAAGCACATTGGTGCCATTGAGATATATGACAACTTTAGTACGGTTGACTTACCTGACGGCATGCCAAAAGAAACGCGCGATACGCTTCAAGGTACTCGCGTTGCCGGACAGCGTTTAAACATTCGCGAGTGGTCAGATACGCCACCACCTAAAGGTCGCGGTGATCGCGGCAACCGTGGTGACAGAGCGCCTCGAGGAGACCGTGGTAATCGCGGAAACCGCGAAGATCGCCCAAATCGCGGCGACCGTGAAAATCGCAAGCGTAAGAACTAAATAGCAATATTCTCAGCCTTTATATAACCAATAGAAATATAAAGGCTGTTTTCGTTGTTTTCTTATTGAAAAGAATTGGCGCAAAATAGTGTCAGTTCTTTTTTTGTATATAAAGCCCAGAAAACCACTATGGATTACTTTCCGTTATTTCTTGATGCTAGAAAGCTACGTGTGCTTATTGTTGGCGCTGGTGAAGTTGCCGCGCGCAAGTTAGAGCTCATTATGAAAACGCCAGCAACCATTACTGTTGTAGCGCCATGGATTTGCGATACCGTAAATTTATTAGGTAAGAACGAGAAAGTAACCCTGATTGAACGCGAGTTCTTAGACAGTGATCTCGATGGTCATGACATGGTGTTTATTGCCACCGACAAAGGTGAAGTGAATCAGCACGTGCACGACCTTGCTCGGGCGCAAAAAGTATTGGTAAACGTGGTAGATAATACGCCACTTTGCCAGTTTATCACCCCTTCTATTGTAGACCGCTCCCCTATTGTAATTGCAATGAGCAGCGGTGGCGTGGCACCTGTATTACTGCGTTATCTACGACAAAAGTTAGAGACGGTACTGCCTGCTAATTTAAGCAGACTGGGCGCATTTTCTGAAAAGTTTAGAGATAAAGTTAAGCAAACGCTTAACGGTGTTACCGCCCGTCGTTACTTTTGGGAAGATGTGCTTGATGGTGATATTGCCGAAATGGTGGAAAAAGGGCAGGACAAAAAAGCCGATGAAGCCTTTGAACTTGCATTAGAAGCCGCAGCACAAGACAAGAAAGTAGAAGGCCAAGTGTATTTGGTAGGTGCGGGCCCAGGCGACCCAGACTTACTAACATTCCGCGCACTACGTCTAATGCAAAAGGCCGATGTGGTGGTGTATGACCGATTAGTGTCACCGCAAATACTTGAACTTGTACGACGCGATGCTGAAAAAATCTATGTGGGTAAAGCCATGAGTAACCACACACTTCCTCAGGATGATATTAACCAGTTAATGGTTGATGAAGCGAAGAAAGGCAATCGTGTGGTACGCCTGAAAGGTGGCGATCCGTTCATTTTTGGGCGCGGCGGTGAAGAAATTCAAACGCTTATTCAGCACGGTATAGAGTTTCAGGTTGTGCCCGGCATAACCGCGGCTAGCGGTGCGTCGAGCTACGCAGGTATTCCATTAACCCACAGAGACCATGCGCAGTCCGTTGTGTTTGCCACTGGTCACCTAAAAAATGGCACTATAGATTTGAACTGGCCGGCGCTTGCACAGCAAAATCAAACCGCTGTTTTTTATATGGGCTTAACCGGTCTGCCTATTATTTGCGAAAAAATGATTGAACACGGCCTTGCGCCCACTACGCCTATTGCGTTGGTGCAGTCAGCGACAACCGAAAAACAGGCAGTGTTAACGGGCACATTAGAAGATATCGTAGAAAAACAAAACGAAGCACAACTCAAGCCACCAACACTTATCATTGTTGGTTCGGTGGTTAGTTTGCACTCTCAGCTTAACTGGTTTCAAGAATAACGATGACGCTGTAAAGGCCTTGTTTTTTTCACATAGACGCGCATACTCAAATAACGTAGAGATGATGTCGCGTCTAAATGCACAGATACATTTGTTTCTCCATAGCCATTTTAAGCTTATTGCTGAGCACTGCTTCGCCATTTGCGCGCGCAGAACAGCTACTGTTTAACAAAACGACCACTGACACAGGCGTTATGTTTGAATATGTCTGGTTAGATGCCCAAAACGAGCGTCAAACGCTGAGCTTTGAGCTACCCACGGAAAGCATTGAAAGGAACCCGCTTAGACAAACTAACTATAAGCCCAAAATAGCACAGCGCCATGTAACGGTTGCCCTCTTGAAAGAGGCAAGAACCATCAACCCTAAAGATGCTAAAGTGCAAATAACCCCAATGCGCGAGTCGATAGACATTAAAGTGAACGGGTTTGACAGCAATAAAGTCAGTAACATCTTGGGCCATTTGCGCGATGTTCAGCAAGCTGCCTATGACAACTATCTTAACCAGCACTATTTCACCCGTTTTACGACAATGTTTAATCAACAGGCCATAAAGCCAGATCATTTACGCTATATCGCAGAATCAGTTGAACCCATGGTGCCAGCATCTCAAGCGTTCTATGAAAAAGTGAAAGAATATTCAGACTCGAGGGCTTACTTTGCATTACTTTTAAGCTGGCTACAGAGCATTCCATACGACACGCTAGAAGATAGAGTTGCCAGCAATGGTTCGGGATTTGCACCTCCGATTGGGCTATTGATGCAGAACTTGGGAGATTGTGACAGCAAAGCAGTGTTGGCATCGTCGATGGTAAGGGCTTTTTTACCCTCAACAAAAATGATTATGGTATTACTTCCCAACCATGCATTGCTAGGCATTGCGTTAACCCCTAGCGATGAAGACTACACGATTGAGCATGACGGACAAACTTATGTGCTATATGACCCAACCGGCCCCGCGCAGCTACCTTTTGGTCAGGTGTCAGAAGATACCGACCGATACATTAGCACCGCTCGGTATCAGGTTGAAATGGTTGACTAGCCTGCATAAAACATCACCGCATGCTCGACGCGCTCGCCTGAGCTTTTGTCAATCACTACAAACGTAACTTGAGTCATCTCTGACTCTGGATAAAGCATTGCCTCAACAGAAAACGGTACAATTCGCTTCTCACCTGGGGCAACCACCACATCATAAGTTTGCGTTATACGCATAGTATTTGGTGAGACTACCTCGATAGCATACGCTTTTGTTTGACGCGCTTTATTAAGCACAGTAAGCGTATACGTATTCTCGATACGACCCTCAATATTCTCGCGATATAGCGTGTTTCGGTCTCGACTAATTGAAGCTTCAAAGTCTTGTCTATCAATAGCCCAGCCAAACATGGCAACCAAAATGGAAATAATGGCGGCACCATAAAGGTAATTGGTAAACTTTCGTCCCGCCCCCTTGCTGGCACGCGTAAAGTCGATCAACTTTTTGGCATAGCCGAATTTAGCCATTACTTTGTCGCAGGCATCAATACATAGCCCACAGTTAATACACTCGTATTGGATACCTTCGCGAATATCAATACCCGCGGGGCACACCTGAACACATAAATTACAATCAACGCAGTCGCCCAAGTCACTTTTAGGCGCATTGCGCTTTCTTGGGCCACGATTTTCACCTCGTGCGCTATTGTAGGTAACAAGCGATGTACTGTTGTCAAACATAGCGGCCTGAAAGCGTGAATACGGACACATATGCGTGCACATTTTTTCTCTTATCCAACCTGCGTTTGTGTATGTACAAGCGGCAAAAAACAAGGTCCAACCCACAATAAGCGCAGGCGCTGAGAATGAGAAAAACTCGACGTATAAACGTGATGCTGGGTAAAAATAAGACATGAAAACCAATGCGGTTACCGTACTGCAAAGTAGCCACGCCATATGCTTCGCGGTTTTGATAGCAAGCTTATGCGTTGAAAACGCTTGTTTATCTAGCGCTTTGCTTTGATTGTGCGTACCTTCTATACGCCTTTCAATCCAGTTAAACGCCAGTGTCCATACCGTTTGAGGGCACGTAAAACCACACCACACTCGCCCGTAGTGGCGGGTAACTAGAAACAACGTAAATGCGGCAAGTATGAACAACAGTGCGAATATCATTAGGTCTTGCGGATACAGCACCCAGCTAAACACTGTGAGCGTTTGCTGCCCTACGTCAAACAAGATAGCTTGTTGACCTTGGTATTGGATAAAAGGAAGCAGAACAAACAGCGCTACCAGCACAACGTTTAAGTAACGTCGTATTTTCTGATAGCGGCCTGTTTCCTCACGAATGTATATTTTATTGTCGTCGACGGGCGTACATACAATAATGTCTTCTTGACGAATTTTGACTACAGACATTAGCTTTCTCCCAGAGAATTTGCGCTAATGGTAGTGATTCGCTAAAAATAAAATAGCTACAGATTTGTGTTTTGTTTATAGATCAGATTCTGTATTTATCTGTACTAAAGTACTTTTATTGTGTCGCTGTATCTATGGCGTGAATAAATGCCGCCAATTTACGAAGCTGATTTCGTTTAGCGTCATTAAGTTCAAATGAGGCATTGATGCGGAAGCAGTGATTAAATTCATCAGTAAGACTAAAAAGTTTACCTGGCGCAATGGTAATATGAAGGCGCAATGCTTCTTGATAGATATCCATTGCATTGACGTGCTGTTCGCATTCTACCCATAAGAAATAACCGCCGCTATTGGCAAACACTGTCGCTACACCAGACAATATGTCTGACAAGAATTCAACCATTGCTTTTTTTCGTAAAACTAACCTTTTACGCAACTGCTTTAGGTGAGACTCATAGTTTTTCTTAGAAAGATAATCAACCAATGCCAGTTGAACAGGTGCACTCGTTGCGAGCGTGCTCATTAATTGTTGCTTTTGAATGGCTAGCGCGCTGTCTGAAGCTGCAACCCAGCCAATCCTATATCCCGCCACCAGCGATTTTGAAAACGAAGAGCACAACATGCTTTGTGCCTTTTTCACAAAGTGTGTAATCGGCAGAGGAGGTTTATCACCGGGATAGAGTTCAGCGTAAACATCATCCTCAATCAGTGAAACATTGTAGGTGTCTATTAGCTGGGCAACGCGCTGTTTCGTTTGATCATCCAATGAGTAACCCAGCGGATTTTGGTAATTGCTCATTAGCCAACAAGCCTTAACGGGGTGACTTTGAAAAGCGCGCTCAAGTGCCGCAACATCTAACCCCGTTTCCGGAGACACCTTTACCGTTATTGCTTTAAGCCCTAAGCGCTGCAACGCCTGCATAGCACCGTAAAATACCGGCGATTCAATTACTACCCAATCGCCAGGTGTAGTGCATGCTTGGAGACTCAAGTTTAACGCCTCAAGAGCACCGGCCGTTATAATAATTTCATCAGGTGAAATGTTTATACCTCGCGCAGCATAACGCTTGGCAATGATCTTTCTAAGCTCTGCATTCCCTGGGGGTAAATTGTCCATCGCGCTGGTAAGTGCAATTTGCTGCGCTGCCGACGCTATCGATTTATTCAAATGTTGCCTGGGATAGAGTGATGGGTCGGGATACGCAAACCCTAAGCTAAACATGTGAGGATCGCGAGAAGCCTGAAGCACTTCGTAAACAAAGTCATTAATGCTAACTGCGTCAGTGGTCTTCACTCGCGCTTGCACACTGTGACTGTGCTCGCTTTGGCCAGATGCAGTTACAATAAATCCAGAGCGCGCATGGGAACTAATAAGCCCCTGACTTTCTAGCAGCTGATAGGCATGCAGAACCGTCATCAGACTAAAACCTGTCTGTTCTGCTTGCTTGCGTAAAGAAGGTAGCTTTTCGTTAGCGACCCAAACGCCCTGTTCAATTTGCGCTTTAATCTGCTGCGCCAGACTATCGTATTTAGTCAAGGATTACCTTTCCTTATTGCTTTTAGACTTTCATTTTTACAGCTAGGACTAAAAATGAAGGTACTATGTAAACGCAAGTATAACAGTTGAAGTAATATTCTGTTATAAGCGAAAATGCTATTTTAGGAGTAGAGAATAGCAAGAATATTGACCAGCAACCGGCTACAAACCGATTGCTGGTTTAGTGTTGTATAACTACGACGCAGTCAAGGCGCCACTGACGCGCCTTAAATACCGAACTACAGGTTTTCCTCTGCGAAACTTGCCAAGCGACTTCTGACCACGCCATCTAAATTAATAGTGGCACTGCCAGAGAAGTCTTTAAATTTCTCAACAAGGTAGGTTAAACCCGAGGTAACGGCACTTAAGTAATTGCTGTCGATTTGCGCCAAGTTACCGCCAACAATAAGCTTGGTGCCTTCCCCACAGCGGGTAATGATAGTTTTAAGCTGTGATGCGGTGAGGTTTTGCGATTCATCGAGGATCACAATCGCATTTTGAATGCTGCGTCCCCGCATAAAGTTAACTGACTTGTACTGAATATTGGCTTTTTCCATGATGTAATTCATTGAGCCTTTGGTGTTTTCATCGTGCTTGTGAAGTACCTCCAAAGAATCAGTAATGGCAGCAAGCCAAGGCAACATTTTCTCTTCTTCTGTACCGGGTAAGAACCCTATAGACTCCGCAATTTCAGGGGTGCTTCGCGTAACAATGATTTTGTCATACATGTTTCGCTCAACCACCATTTCAAGGGCGGCCGCTAGCGCTAGCAAGGTTTTACCGCTGCCAGCAGGCCCAGTTAAAATGACCATATCGATGTGTGGGTCTAGCAGGGCGTGTAATGCCATAGCTTGACCGATGTTTTTTGGCGTAATTCCCCAGGCATGGCGACTCATTAACCGCTCATAACCTAAGTCAAGTATATCCAATGTATCGCTTGCGACCTCCTCAACCAAGCCCGCAAACTGATTGGTTTCATCAAGCAAGAATTCGTTAACGTATGCCTCAGGAAGCATGGATTTTGGTACTGTGTGAATGGTGTCCCGACCTTCTTGGCGGCTATCAACACTTTTCACACTGTCCCAAAAGTTGCCTTCAAAGGTGTGGAACCCGCGCGATAAGTATTTAATATCGGTGATCAATTGATCGGTACGATAATCTTCAACATGGGCTAGTCCAGCCCCCTTCGCCTTCAAACGCATATTGAGATCTTTAGTCACCAATACCACTTTTTGCGGTGCAAAAGTCTTCTGAAGGTGAAGGGCAACGTTTATGATGCGATTATCATTTTCATTGCTGGTGAATACCTGCTGCGATTCGACCATATTGAGATCGGCAAAAATAGACAAAAGACCCGTAGGCGCAGTTTGGCCTGCACCTAACCCCTCCATAGAAACACCAGCCAGCATATCTTCTGGTGTTGCGTCGTGAAGTAAGTCTTCCATCGAACGAATAGAAACACGCGCGTCGCGCGCCACATCTTTTTTGCTGTCCTTGATGTAGTCGAGTTCTTCCAACACCGTCATTGGAATAACAACATCGTGTTCTTTAAATGAGAGAAAAGCGTGGGGTTCGTGAAGCAGAATATTGGTATCGAGGACGTATATTTTGGTATCGGTAGAGTTTTTTCTTGGCATCCTTCACTCCGGTAAATAAAGCCAGATTAGCCCAGCGGCTTAAGTCATAATGACTTAGACTAACAAGCTACAGTTCCGCCAATAGAGAAGGTGCCGCTCGAAACAGGACATCCTCCCCTACTCGCGTCGACTGGGAAGCAGTACCACTCAAACTGCCTCATGAGTTCGTCGTTATATTTAACGAGCTCTTATTTCCACCTTAATGCAGAATGTTAAATTTAGCACTGTTTTTCTACTTTTATTTTTCCGTTTGGTTGTAAGCACGGGTTACGAAGGCTCACCCTGGACGCTATCGGATAAAGTAACCAATTGTTCTGTATTCACCGTTTATTTTGACCAACGACAGCGTCTCTGTGGCGAGAGAGGCGTTGCCATCAAACGATGTTGAAAATATAAGTATAAGATAATCGCCATCTGGCAGCCCAGGCAAGGTAGAAGGCGCCTGTGTCATGGCAAGCTCACGAGACTTCGTCACCCCTAGTGGCTGTCTAATTAGCTGTAAAGCCTCTATCCATTTTGCTTGCGATAAGCTCGTTTTAAATATCGCACTGCTTACATCCCAACTTTGCGCATACAATCCATCGTCTACAAGCTGAAGCCAAGCCTTGCCCTGTTGTAACGCCATGTCATTCACCTGCACAGGCGCTCCCGCCTCCACCACTGTGCCATTACTATTGGTAGCGTTAACCGACTGTGACCAGTATGCCGCTACGACAAATGAAAATACCAGTGCTCCTAAGATCCACACTACGTTTTGTCGAGACCATGCGCCCTTGTCTTCACTTACAAGCGCTTCGGTTGAAAGTGTCATTGGACTGCTATCAGGGAGAGATGCAGTAAGCAACATATCTGGTGTCCCATCAAACGCCGCTGCTATCGCCTTTACCGATTCTGGAGAAGCCGATTCGGTTTTCTCTATACGTTGAATAGTGCGCAAACTCAAACCCGAAACATCAGCAAGATGCTGCTGACTCCAAGCTTTTGAATTGCGAAGCTGAATGAGTTTTTGTGTATCTATTTTCATTTCCATCTCGCGTCTCCTTTCGTTAATCACGCTCATTAACGTTAAGGAATTTATCTCGACAGTGATACGACAGTTTTACGTTAACACTGTGACAAAGCAAGCCCCATAAGCGATTAAGCGGCATAGAGATTGTCTTTTCTCCCTCATGTGTTGCCTAGTCAGCAACACTAGAGAAATGCGATTAGCGAAGGGAGTGCGGTAGAGATATGTCTTTAATAGTATTGAGGTTTGATTGCACAGCAGAGGGGCGAGAGCCACCTTGCAACCTTCCTCTTTTCATGAAGCACGCGTTGCGTAATCAGCAAAACTAGAGAAATGCGATTAGTGGGGTGAGTGTGGTTGGACATAGCTGGCCTTCCATTCCTTCCCTCAGCATCGTTGTGATATGTCTTTAATAGTATTGAGGTTTGATTGCACAGCAGAGGGGCGAGAGCCACCTTGCAACCTTCCTCTTTTCATGAAGCACGCGTTGCGTAATCAGCAAAACTAGAGAAATGCGATTAGTGGGGTGAGTGTGGTTGGACATAGCTGGCCTTCCATTCCTTCCCTCAGCATCGTTGTGATATGTCTTTAATAGTATTGAGGTTTGATTGCACAGCAGAGGGGCGAGAGCCAC
>CAYVST010000123.1:0-9381 GCA_964454185.1 uncultured Alteromonas sp. | reverse complement strand
TTAAAGAAATCCAGGAAGCCTACGAAATTCTGTCAGATTCGCAAAAACGTGCCGCATACGACCAATATGGTCATGCAGGTGTTGATCCGAACCGCGGTGGCGGTGGCTTTGGCGGCGGTGCCGACTTTGGTGATATCTTCGGTGACGTATTTGGTGACATTTTTGGTGGTGGCGGTCGTGGCGGCCGTCAATCACGTGCTCGCCAAGGCTCAGACCTTCGTTACAACTTAGAATTAACGCTTGAAGAAGCTGTACGTGGAAAGAGCGTCGATATACGCGTACCTACGTTAGTTGAATGTGAAGTCTGCGATGGTTCAGGCGCGAAGAAAGGTTCTTCACCTAAAACGTGCCCAACCTGTCATGGTAATGGCCAAGTGCAAATGCGTCAGGGCTTCTTTGCGGTACAGCAGACATGTCCAACGTGTGGCGGTAAAGGCAAGATCATTGAAGACCCCTGTGATAGCTGTCGCGGCCATGGTCGCAAAGAAAAAACCAAAACCCTCAACGTTAAAATTCCAGCGGGCGTTGATACAGGCGACCGTATTCGTTTGTCAGGTGAAGGTGAAGCCGGAGAAAATGGTGCGCCTCCAGGCGATTTGTATGTTCAAGTGCATGTACGCGATCACGATATTTTCCAGCGCGATGGCAACAACTTGTACTGTGAAGTGCCGCTAAGCTTCACAACAGCAGCACTGGGCGGCGAGCTTGAGGTGCCAACACTTGATGGCAAAGTTAAGCTTAAAATCAGCCCAGAGACGCAAACTGGCCGAATGTTCCGCTTACGCGGAAAAGGCGTTAAGTCAGTACGCAGTGGCGCCATGGGCGATTTGATGTGTAAGGTTGTGGTGGAAACACCTGTGAACTTATCGTCGCGTCAAAAAGAATTACTGCAAGAGCTTGAAGACTCTGTTGGCAAGGCTTCTGGCAAGCACAGTCCAAAAGCTCAAGGCTTTTTCGACGGTGTGAAAAAGTTCTTTGACGACTTAACTAATTAAGTCTCACTTATATAACGATGGTCAGCGTAGTGATTTTTCATTTCGCTGACCACGTTTCCTCTTTGAACCTTCCTTTGCGATCTTCCTAGCACGTTTAAAACAAAATCATTCTTTGATACTGTAATACGGTAATTACGGATAATTCATAGCCCAGAAGGATTTTGCAATGGCGAAGTTACTATTTTATATAGGCACCTTTTTACTACTCGTAGTGGTTGGTGGTGCAATCGTTTTCTCAAACTACAGCGCAAGATTTGGCAAGGTAGGCGATAAATGTGTCGACAACTTTGAAGCGAGCCAAATGCAATACTGCGTTAAGTACGAATTTGAGTACCTTACACTAACCACCACCTTCAAACAGCCAAATGGCGACTACGTCTCATTTAATACTGATATCATTGAGCACCGTGGCGAAGAAATTAAATTCGAGCACTACAATATAGTGGTCACATCCAGCACAGCTATTTCGCGTGCGAAGACCTTTATAGACAACATTAAGGTGGGTATGGAATACGCGGCCAACAGCGGCGGTTTCTCCTCGCGTTATGTTAAAATTAACGGTATGAGCGTCACTGAGCCAGTAATGAAAGACGCAGGACAGAGCTGGTCACCGATGATTGAAAATGGACAGTCAGAAACCAGTATTGCAAAAGCAGCGTCGGATATGTGGGAAAGGTTTAATTCCGATAACAATAGAGATGGTTTTATTCTGGTTACCAAACCTTCTGGTGAACCTTCATATTTAGTCTATGCCGCCGATGCCAATCAGAGTGTTAGCAGTGATTTTGCCGCAAAGAAAAATAAAAGCGGTCAAAGTGGCGCTGAGTTAACGTTTATTGCGAGTTTTCCAACCAGAGCACTGAATGGCTTCATGGATGCAGTGAGGACGTTTTTTGAATCCACAGGTTCGAGTATGAAACCACAATGCAGAGTAGCCTTTAACGGCGATGAAGCAATGATGCAAGCTGAAGTATCTTGTCCGTAACATCATTTAGCTTTGGCTGTGGTATGAATTAACCATTGTTAAACACCCGTTGTCCTGATTTACCCGTGCTTTCATCTCAGCATTGCACATTAGCGCTTGTGCTAAACAAAAAACTTAGTCACGATGAGTAGATATTATTAACGAGTTTCGTTTTTTAAAGCGAACCGTAATCAAGTGAAAAATAAACCTAAAGGGAACAGGCATGAAACTATTTTCAAAAGCGATCATTGCTGTCAGTGCAGCAACACTTCTTTCTTCTTTCGCTGTTGCTGGTGACGTTAAAGAAGCGTCTTCAGCAAAGCACGCCAACGCGGCAACGCAATATCGTCAAGCTATTTTTCAGCTGGTACGCAGCAATATGGGGCCGCTCGGCGGCATCGCTAAGGGCGCTTTACCATTCGATGAGAGCGTTATGCAAACCAACGCAGTACGTCTTGAACAACTTGCTGACATGATGGGCGACTATTTAGCAGTTGATACGCGCAAGTTCAATGTGGATACCGGCGCAAAAGATGCGATGTGGGAAGATTTCTCTGACGTTGAAAAGAAAGTCATGGCGCTTAAAACTGCTGCGCAAGGTTTACAAGCTGCGGTTAAAGCAGGCGATGAAAGCGCATATCGTGGTGCCATCGGTAAAATTGGTGCAAGCTGTAAATCGTGTCACGATGATTACAAAAAAGACTGAATAACCGAGGTTCATGCGCGCATAAGCGAAAGAACATGAGTTAGTTATCGAGAAAGCGGCTCACATAATGATGAGCCGTTTTTTTATGTGTTTTTTATTCTTTCTGCTGGAAATCCATTTGAAACTTCAGTAGTGTTTTGTGTCAATTAAGGCGTTTCTTTTCTTAATAGTTGCCCGTAGTAAACGCGACCGTTATCTCTTTTTGGATGTTGTGCTGCGCCCTTGTTTTTTAGTAAAAAACGGTTGGCATAGATGGATTTACGCAGTAAACGCATGCTGATGAACATACAAGCGTCATCGCAGGAATACAGCAAACTTCTCGACTACACAAAGCAGCAAACGGATGCCCAGTGCGTGTTGTTTGCTTCAATTAATCCACACAATGGCATTGCCACTATCATTGGCGCTGACAGCGAATACGGCTATCTTGAAGGCGATATCATTCAGTGCCCAATGCATGTCAACCTTATGATGACTATGACATCATTAAGCGCACCTATACCAGCATGCGATTTTTCAATACCGCTCGCACTACAAAACCTGACTGATGAGTTTATCGTGATTGCGGCGATAAGTAATTTGCAGAACGATACAGTGGGTGTGTTATTTACATTTTTCAAAACCCCATTTTTAAGCGCTCAGCAACAGTGTTATGTTGATATCGCCCGCCAAAAAATAGAGATAGGGCTTCAATATCAGCTTGTAAAGCACCCTTATTCTGAACGATTGACAGCGCAGCTTAATTTGCTAGAAGAAGTGAGTAAGGTATCGAAGGTAGGCGCATGGGAGGTCGACAGATTATCGGGAGGGCTTAGTGCAACTAGTGTCGCTAGAGAAATTATTGGCCTTGAGCACTTAACCAAAATGAGTTTGCGCCGCGTGTTAGACTTTTTTGACGCAACGCTGCGAGACCGATTGCGACGCTTACTTGTCGAAGCGTTACGAAATAAGACGTCGTTTGAGTGTTTTTTCGAGTTCATTAATGCCAAAGGTAAGCGCAAAAGTGTCAAGCTTAGCGTGCATATGCACTTTTCTAGCGAGAGAATACAGCGTGGACGCGTATCTCGCCTCTACGGCGCTATTCAAGATGACACAGAGGTTCAACAACTGTCCGAGTCTCAACACAACTTTGCCGAATATATCACCGCGCTTTTGAACAATACCGAGGTGGCAGTGCTAAGCATTGACGCATCAGGCACTATTTTATCGGCGAATGATACGGTCGAATGCATACTTGGTTTTACGCCAGATGAAATTGTTGGGTTAGATACTCGGACGCTGTTATCCCATCAATCCTCATTAGATACCCCATCAGCGTTATCTCCTTTAAGTGACGCTTCTCAGGCGCGAACCCAGAACAATACGGCGACAGAGGTCCTACGCCACAAAAGTGGCCGACGCGTAACATGTGAAGTAGCGGCCAAGTTTTGCATTATTGATCAACAAGCTATCACCATACTTACTTTGCAAAACGTGACCGAACAGCTTCACGAAGTTGCCCACTACAAACGTTTAGCATTTCGTGATGAAGTGACAGGTTTGCACAATATGCACTACCTTAATCACTATCTTAGTACGCTATCACCTTCTGAAGAGGCGCGACGCTGTTTTTGTGCCTGTATACGACTATGTATTAAAAACATCAGTGAATATGAGCGGGCATTGGGTTTACCTAGCACGGATTATATTCAGCGGGTTTTTGCGCAGAGGCTGTACCGCATTTTTGAAAAAAGAAACGGTCAAGACTATGTGATTTGCAAATCAGATAATGGCAGTTTTTACCTGTTTTTAACGACACGTTTTTTGGACAGTAGCAGGGCAATATCCGCATTAGATAACGCATTGCAGCTGCTGCAAGAGCATGTGTTATTACCCGTTAATATGCACAACGACTTGTTTAGTGCCCAAATTCAAATGGCAAGCTGTACGTTACCCTACCATCACTTGTCGCTCAAAAGTATACTGAACCATCTGAGTGATAAACATGCGGTAAGCTATCGATTACTCTCCGACACGGTTATTCCAGTGGAATACTGCTATATCGATAGGCACGATGTTGAGCGCTATAACTACATAAAACGTTCATTCACTCGCGCGTTGTCTCAAGATGAGCTGTTTATCGAGTTACAGCCGCAATACAATGCCGACAATGCGCTTACCAACTCTGAAGTGCTAGTAAGATGGAAGCATCCGCAGTTAGGCGTACTGTATCCCAAAGAGTTTATTTCAATAGCTGAGGAAAATGACTGTATTGCAGATATAGATTTGTGGGTGTGTGATAAGGCGTGCGAAATACTCTCTTTGCTAAACGAAAGTGCACCACAATTCAATACGCGACTGTCTATAAATGTTAGCGCTAGGCATCTAGCGCGTGGTGACTTTATCGAACGGTTTGTCGCGACAGTAGATAAGTGGAACATTGTACGGTCATTGTTATCGATTGAGTTGAGCGAGTCTACGTTGTTTTATTGCATCGATATTATTCAGTCGAGAGTGACAGCGCTTGCAGGGTTAGGGTTTAGCATTGCCATAGATGGATTTGGGGTGACGCACACGAATTTGGCTATGCTCCAAGTGCTGCCAGTATCTGAAATAAAAGTAGATAGACAATTCGTTTCTGCATTGTGCAGTACTTCATCACAACGAGATATAGTTAAACGGTTTTGCGATTTGGCCAGTGCCATGCAACTCAATGCCGTCGCATCAGGAATTGAGAATGCAAGCCAGCTCCACTACGCCAATGAATGCGGCTGCAGTGTGTTTCAAGGTCACTATCTTGACGAACCTATGAGCGTGGCAACATGGAAAGAAAAGTTCCACCAAGCGAGCAACCCATAACAACAAAGGTCGACTGGCCTTCCTAAGGCAAGTTGTAAAGAATATGTGCCGAGATTTGCACCGCATTATTGGCACTATAAGCCTGAAGTCTTATAAGCAAAACGATGCATTCCGTTGTAGGGTGTTTATTACCCACTACAATGGATTTGGTTATGAATTATAACAATGAATATGTTGCCTCTACCCAATCACCAGATGAATTCTGGCTAGATAAAGCAAATGCACTAGCGTGGTTTACCAAACCAACCATTGGCTGTTCCACATCATCCAATGGTTATTACGACTGGTTTAAAGGCGGAAAGTTAAATACAAGTTATCTTGCACTCGATCATCATGTTAAAGAAGGGCGGGGTGATAAGACTGCCCTTATTTACGATTCTCCCGTAACCAATACCGTCGAGCAGTACACTTACCGTGAGTTATTAGATGAAGTTGCTACCTTTGCCGGAGCACTAACACGTTTGCAGGTAGAAAAGGGCGACCGCGTAATCATTTACATGCCAATGATACCGCAGGCAGCAATTGCAATGCTGGCCTGTGCGCGAATAGGCGCCATTCATTCTGTGGTGTTTGGTGGTTTTGCGTCTAATGAATTGGCGGTCAGAATTGATGACGCCGAACCCAAATATATCATTACCGCGTCATGTGGCATTGAAGGAAAGAAACTCCTGCCTTATAAACCACTGGTAGATGACGCCATATCACAGGCAACACATAAGCCCAACGGTTGTATTCTTTTTCAGCGCCCACAGCACAAAGCGAAACTAGATAGCGGTTATGACCACGATTGGCAATACCTTATGGATACGAGCCCAGCGGTAGAGGCTAAGCCGCTTGATGCCGTTGATCCCTTATACGTTCTATATACTTCTGGCACAACAGGAAAGCCAAAGGGCGTTGTTCGCGACAATGGAGGGCATGCCGTAGCGCTGCATTATTCCATGCAAGCCATTTACGGTATTAGTCGTGATGATGTTTTTTGGGCAGCCTCTGATGTAGGCTGGGTTGTAGGGCACTCATACATAGTTTATGGGCCTTTGATAAAAGGGGCTACGACCGTAATGTATGAAGGAAAGCCTGTGGGAACCCCTGATGCTGGTGCGTTTTGGCGGATGATAGAGTCACACAGAATTAATGTTCTGTTTGCAGCGCCTACCGCATTTCGCGCCATTCGCAAAGAAGACCCCGATGCATCATTGATTGCAAACTACGACATATCCTGCCTACGAACGCTGTTTATGGCGGGAGAACGTCTCGACCCACCTACCTATTACTGGGCTCATGAAAAGGTAGGCGTGCCTGTTGTTGATCATTGGTGGCAAACGGAAACCGGTTGGCCAATATGTTCAAACCCAATGGGTATTGAAGCGCTGCCTGCAAAGCCTGGCTCTTCCAGTGTGCCCACGCCGGGTTTTAACGTAAAAGTGTTGCAAAACGCTACACAGGCACAGTGCGCGGGTGAAAAAGGTGCAATTGCTATTCAATTGCCACTCCCTCCGGGGTGTCTCCAAACTATTTGGCGAGACTACGAGCGATTTGTTGATGGCTATCTTCGCGAATTTGAGGGGTACTACAGCACTGGCGATAACGGCTATATCGATGATGATGGTTTTGTTTTTATTATGGGCCGCACTGATGATGTTATTAATGTCGCGGGTCATCGCCTTTCGACAGGCGAGATGGAAGAAGTTTTGGCTGCACACCCCGCCATTGCAGAATGTAGCGTTATTGGTATTCAAGACCCACTGAAAGGGCAGATGCCAGTGGGTCTTGTGCTGCTTAAGGATGGTATGAGTATCGATGAAAAACAGCTTGAACAAGAGCTTGTGTTAAGGGTAAGAGAAACCATTGGCCCAGTAGCGAGTTTTAAACGCGCTATTGTTGTACCAAGACTGCCTAAAACTCGCTCAGGTAAAATTTTGCGAAAACTGTTACGGCAAATTGCTGCCAATGAGCCTGTTACTGTTCCTTCAACCATTGACGACCCGGCCAGCGTCGCGGAGATCACCGATTTGATGTTACAAAAGGGGTTGGTAACTGAACCCCAACTTTAATAATAGTAATACTCACCGGCGTCTGGCGACGGTGGGTAGACCTCTACCGCAACGTAAACAATAAGTGCAGCTATAATGGCAACAATGAGTGCTAGACGTATGCGCGAATGAAAAATGCCCGCATCCGATGTTTCCTTGCCACCATCAATCATTGGTTGAACCAAGTTTTGCTTTTTGTATACACGGTAAAACGTGATAGCAATAATGTGTAATCCAATGACATAGAGCAGTAGATCAAAAGCAAGGTGATGTGCTGTGCTCATCCACTCAAGCACTTCGTCGCCAGCGAGTGATCTGTAAGGTCCGTCAAGAAATACATCATCTGTCATAAACAGGCCAGATACGGCCTGAACGGCGACTAACGTTAGCATAACAATAACAAACCATCCGCCGAGAGGGTTGTGTCCAAGCGACGGGGGCGTATCGCGATTAAATAGCGTTGTGGCGTACTTGAATACGGCTTTAGGGCCTTTTACAAAACTAGAGAATTTTGCGTGCTGCGTGCCTACTACACCCCAGAGTACCCTAAATACAATGAGGAATAGTGTGAAGTAACCAATATAAAAGTGCCATTCAATTGCATTATCTAACCATTCGGCAGTCACATATTGAGCAAGTAAGCTCAGTACCAATAGCCAGTGAAAAAAACGAGTGGGTAAATCCCAAATGAGCACTTTATCCATAGCGTAATCTAACTTCTTAATATTATTTTTAATAACCCTTATAGTACTTTAGAGTGCGCCAAAGTGCGCTGCAAGTAAACTGGTTTTACGGGCAGGTCTTCTCATTGTTTTATCGGTTTTCCCAAGAAACCGTGCGTCGCCCCAGGCAAATCATATATTCATTGCAATAGTTAACGTATTTGGCACAATGCCCTCAAGTTTGAAGGTTATATACAGTGTAAGAATAACAATGAAAGTAGGATTATTTGGCGCCAATGGGCGTATGGGAAGAGTGCTGATTGAAGCACTAGATTTAAACGACAATGCCGAATTGAGCGTTGCTACTGTTCGTGATGATTCGCCTTGGGTAGGAATGAACGTTGGTGAATTAGCGGGAATTGGCAAAAAAGCGGTCGATTGTAGCGCCGTGTCATCACTTTCTGGCAATGATGCAGATGTGATGATTGATTTTACGCTACCTTCTGTGATTGAAAGCAATCTAGCTTGGTGTGTTGAAAACACTATGCCAGTGGTTATTGGCACAACGGGTTTAAATGAAGCGCAGCTAGCTGCACTTGATGAGGCCGCAAAGCACATTCCCATAGTGTTTGCTGCAAACTACAGCGTAGGCGTTAATTTGATGCTATCTCTAGTGCGTCAAGCTGCAAGCGTACTAGGCAATACCGCCGACATAGAGATTACCGAAGCACATCACAGATTTAAGCAAGACGCACCTTCTGGTACTGCAATGGCAATTGGTGAGGCTATTGCCGATGAGCTAGGCAGAGATTTAAAGACGTGTGCAGTCTATGGAAGAGAAGGTAAAGAACCAGAGCGAGATCAAGGCACCATAGGCTTTGCTACGGTGCGCGCAGGTGACATTGTGGGTGAGCATACCGCGCTTTTCGCCGACATTGGTGAACGACTAGAAATAACACACAAGGCATCAAGTCGATTAACGTTTGCAAAAGGTGCGGTTCATGCCGCACAGTGGTTGTATGGTAAAGAACCTGGTCTATACTCCATGGTGGATGTACTTAACCTAAAGGTGTAACTGGCACACTTTCAAATGTTATTGGCAATGCTACGAGTAACAGCCAATGAGAAACTTAAACTAAAGTTGCACTATTAATGAGCAATAAGCCGTACTTTCGATGGTTCT
>CAYVST010000122.1:0-9405 GCA_964454185.1 uncultured Alteromonas sp. | reverse complement strand
AAATTTCAAATGATTCAAAGAAAATATGCAGTTTGGGCTTTCCTGCGTTTTCTTTTGCACTAAGCCAATTGGCTTTACGAAGCGCTTGTCGCAAAGGAACCGTAAACTTTCTGCAGAACTTTGCCAGAGTCTTTCCTTCTTCGGTATCTGGATATTCAACATCGACTGCGCCAAACAGGGAAAACGGCTTTTCTATGTCGCTAAGCGCATCTAATACCTGCCCCACTCTGTCCTCTTTTTCGATGTCCGTCATGCTTGCAAATACGGCTATCAGTTGACGAGGAAAGATACTGTCGCTCACTGCAAATTGTGTAATGGTGGCTTCTAATTGTGCAGCATCGTAAAGGTGATAATGAACATAGCCATTGTTTTTCTTTGATACTGGGTACCCATAATACCCTGCTTCACCATAACGCGTTGTTAATTCGTTGGCGGTATCATTCTCATAACCCGGCCTACAATACGCTAAAATACTAGTTGTCATTATTAACCTTACTGGCGCGCCGGCCACGATAAAGTGCGAAAGCAAGCACCGCCCACCCCACGATAAAAAACAGGCCCCCCAAAGGGGTTACCGGCCCAAACCACTTTATGCCTGTCAAAGCCAGCGCGTATAAACTCCCAGAAAATAAAACGCATCCCACCACAAAGCATATCGCTACGCGATTAAGCCACTTTGTCAAAGTATATGCCGATAAAATGGGGAGAAGTAAAACGGCTAGACCGTGATACATTTGATAGCGAACGCCAATCTCAAAAGTATTGAGAGACTGCGTTGATAAGACGCTTTTTAATCCATGCGCACCAAATGCGCCAAGTATTACGCTTGTTCCCGCAAGTATGACACCTGCAATAAGTAATATGCGGGCCACAGACAGTTGATTGTTGTTTGTTGAACTCATTTAACACTCTATTAGCCCTGACTCTCATGACAGTTTGTCAACGCTGTTGCTGTGAAATAATCGGTTTGTTTGCGCTACAGCGAACGAATAATAAACGCTTCTATCAAAGCTGAGGCATGCTCAATATGCTCTTGATGCGTTTTTCCACTGGCCTTTCGCGGCTTAAGGCTGTGATCGCCGTCAGCAAGAAACTCACAATGAATTGCTGATGAAAGCGAATAAGCTTCTACTTCTTTTTGTGTGCCAAACGTATCGCGTTCACCTTGCACAATAAGAACAGGTTTAGCGATAGCTTCAAGGTGCTCTGTTCTTGTCTTCTCAGGCTTTCCTGGCGGATGAAAAGGATAACCAAGAATGGCCGCGCCTATGACTCCCTCGGTTGCGTCGAGCATCATCGTAGCCATGCGCCCTCCCATCGACTTGCCACCAATAAATGTAGGCAGTAAATCACGTGTTTGCGCAATTTGATTAACCACTTCTACGAAATGCGTGAGTAACTTTTCAGCCTTGTCAGGTGGACGGCGCTTACCGGTTTCTTTGATTGTTTGCATATAGGGAAAGTTAAACAAAACGACCTCAATGCCGCGAGCATTTAATGCATGCGCCATTGCCTGCATAAACTCGTGTTCCTTCCCTGCGCCCGCACCATGGGCCAAAACAAGCCTAGCTTTAGGTTCAGTTGCACTGTGTACTTCAATTTCAAACGTCATCTTGTTCTTCTTCAACCAATGCTAAGATCCAATCCCTAAATGCCGCTATTTTGCCCAGTTCAGCCTGCGACTCTTCGCAAACCAAATAAAATGCATCCTTACTCTCAACTCGCTCTTCAAATGGAATAACCAAACGTCCTGCTTCAATTTCTGGTCGCGCTAATACCGTATTACCTAACGCAATGCCCTGCCCCAGAGCGGCGGCTTGTAGCACTAACATAGAATGACTAAATACGGGTCCTTGGTTTACATTCACACCAATGACTCCGATTGCTTTAAGCCAATTTTTCCACGCTTCTCGACTTAGGTCATGCAGCAACACATGGTGGCGTAAATCGGATAAATCAGACAGAGGTTTGGGCCCTTGGAACAGTAGAGGTGAGCATAATGGTGTCAGGAACTCTCTATGTAGCTGGTCAGCTTGTAACCCAGCCCACCTTCCCTTTCCGTAATACACGGCAACATCCACATCATCCTCTAAAAAGCCTTCGTCAAAATCGACAGCTTTAATGCGCACATCTATATCCGGGTGCGCTAGACTAAATTTGTGTATGCGAGGCACTAGCCATTGGCTTGCGAAACTTGGCGGCATGGCTACCGTAATCGCCCCTTTACTTCCCTTCGCCAATAGCCTTTCTGTTGCTTCTTGAAGGTGCTTAAAAATATCCTTTAATTCCAAGAAATATGCTTGACCTTCCTCGGTTAAAAGCAATGTTCTGTTGCGGCGTAAGAACAACTTCATTGATAAGAATTCTTCTAACGCTTTTATTTGGTGACTCACCGCAGCTTGCGTAACAAAAAGCTCATCAGCAGCCTTTGTAAAACTCAAATGCCGAGCAGCGGCTTCAAAGGCTTTCAGCGCATTTAACGGGGGTAAACGTCGGTGCATAATAACTTTTCAACCCAATGTGACCTTTGCATGAAATAAGCATTAGTTTTTCTAATGACCACCCATACTTTAACTCGTTTTATTTTTACACCAATACTGACTACTATTTACTCGAAATTTGAAAAGAACATTGAATTTCAGAGTATTATAAAGCTCAATTGTTAATCTTTTTAACAATTAAAAACATATTTTTAATTATTTTTATTAGGTGTGAAAATGAAAAAATTACTTTTAGCTAGTGTTTCTGTTATGGCATTTGTTAGTGCCGCAGCAAATGCTAACGCACAACCAGAAAAGATCAATCTTCAATCGCTAATTAACACTGCTATGACAAGCGTCAATATGGCAGACGTGCTTCCCGAGAACGATGCACACATTGTTGTAAAAAAGCAATCTAAGGCAATTTTGGCTGAAGCAACGCAAGTTAAGCTTTACGAAAACCTTCTTGCTATGCGCAAACGTGGAGAGGACGTCAACGTCGCCGAAAGCGAATAAACGACTCTCACACCTGATACGCATGCCGGTGCAAGCACCGGCATACGCCATCACACTATCTACTGTATTTCTAAACCTATTATGTATTGCTCGTATCCAGCGCATCAAACCCCTTAATAAGTTCGTCTAACGCTTTCATTTGCTGTAGATACGGTTCGAGTTTCGCCAGTGGTAACGCACAAGGACCATCGCATTTGGCTTCATCCGGATTTGGATGTGCTTCTATAAACAACCCAGCTAAACCCAACGCCATTCCGCTTCTGGCCAACTGTGCAGCTTGCGCTCGACGACCATCGGCAGATGTAGCACGACCGCCAGGCATTTGTAGTGCATGAGTTGCATCAAAAATTACAGGTGCATAGGCTTTCATAGCATCCATACCTAGCATATCAACCACAAGGTTGTTATAACCAAAGCAGCTACCACGTTCACACAGGATGACGTTGTCATTGCCCGCTTCACTGAGCTTTCCAATGATATGACGCATTTCATGTGGTGCTAAAAACTGAGGCTTTTTAACGTTAATTACGTTGCCCGTTTTGGCCATAGCAACCACTAAATCAGTTTGACGCGCCAAAAATGCTGGTAGCTGTATTACGTCAACCACCTCCGCGACAGGCGCCGCTTGATGAGGCTCGTGAACATCGGTAATAAGTGGAACATTGAAGGTAGATTTAATCTCTTCAAAAATGCGCAGTCCCTCTTCCATACCTGGTCCGCGATAAGAGGTAACCGAAGAACGATTTGCTTTATCGAATGACGCTTTGAACACGTAGGGAATATCCAATTTTTGCGTCACTTCAACGTAGTGTTCAGCGATACGCATTGCTAAATCACGCGACTCCAGCACGTTCATGCCACCGAAGAGTACGAATGGCAGATGGTTAGCAACTTCTACGTCACCAACGCGAATAATCTGTTGAGATTCAGACATGTTTATATCCAGATAATATTTAAAAAAGAGGTTGTTTGGTTACCGCAACCATTGCTGTTGCCGCCAACACGGCCAGTGACGCTACGAAAAAACTCCAACGTCCAGTCGCAGTTTTCGCTTTCTTTAGCGCAAATAGACCAAATACGATGTATAGAACAACACCAATGACCTTAAACGTTAGCCAAGCATTGACGAGTGGGTATTGTGAAAGAATAACACAAAGCCAGATTGCGCTAGCAAGTAAGACGGTATCAATAATGTGAGGAAGGATCTTCACCCACTTTTTTGACAACGCTTCAGCGTTAAACTGTGACCATATAAACCTAAAGATGAAAAATAAAATACTCAGTCCAACGGCCGTAAGGTGAAGATGTTTTGCCATCATATACATGAGAGATGTCCTGTTTTATGTTTGTTATTTTGTATAAAAAAATACAGGTGCCAAAGCACCTGTAATTATCATTGATTTAACGCACATTGTGTTACGGTTTTATGCATTTGTCAGTGCGTTTGCACAAACAGTATTCACTAGCGTGCAATGCATACTAATGGTTATCGGGGTAATGCGCTTGTATCACCAAGAATTCAGGCAAGTTGTCTAGCAAAAGGGTCACCAGCGCCGGATCAAAGTGCTTTCCACTCTCTTCCTCTATTACCGTCTCTACTTTATCTAGCGTCCAAGCAGGCTTATATGGACGTTCGTTGAGTAAGGCATCAAACACATCTACTAGCGTTGCGATTCTACTTTCAATTTTTATCCCGATTTGCGCTTTTCCATCTGGGTAGCCTTTACCGTCCCAACGTTCGTGATGCTCTTTAGCTAATGTTGCAGCAAGTTGAATAGTCGGCCGACTGGAGCTCTTTAAAATCTGATAGCCAAATTCAGCATGTTTACGAATTTCAAAAATTTCGTCTTCAGTAAGAGGTTCCGATTTATGCAAGATAGCCTTAGGAACAACAGATGTACCGATATCGTGAAGTGGGATAGCTAATTTCAACGCATTGACGTCTTTCTCGCTGAGCCCCACTTTGGTCGCCAGCAATGCCGACATCTCAACCATTCGTTTAATGTGATTCGATGATTCGGCGTCATGCTCCAACACTTTGCCTAACCGTTCAATGATTTCTCGCTGCGTAGCTTCTACATCTACCGTTTTTAGTACGTTGTCAAAAGCAAGTTGCACACTGTCAGAAAAACGCTTCACCAAATGCCTATCACTTTCTCCGATTCTTCTCGGTAAACCAGATAAATACAGTAAGGCCCCTTTATGCGACTTGCTGTTGCAATAAGCAACAACGTGATCTTCAGCATAAACAATTTGTTTATCACGCATGGCCTTTGTGCACAGGGCATACTCTTCAGAGCTAATTGCATCTTTTAGCGCCTTGCCTTCTTTATTGGCATATTCTCCGTTACCAGCAAAGACATAAAGCTCGTCTTTACCCATATCGCTGTTGAAATTATTCAACGTGCGTGAAGTGGTAGCCACAGCGGTAGTGATATAGGCCGCATCTTTTGAACAGCCTAGAATAGACGCCAATTGTTGTATGATGCCCTGCATGAACTTCTCAAGAGAGCGAGAAGAGAACAAATCTACAGAAGCATCGATGATTTTTTCTAGTCCGCGGCGATTTTCTTCAATCACGATAATATCGCGATAAGAACGTAAAGCAGCAATGATTACAGTAAAAAGCTTTTGAGCAGTTAGCTCTGTTTTCGATTTATAATCGTTGATATCGTAATTGATGATAACGTCTTTTTCAGGTGCCTGACCGGGCTGCCCAGTACGCAAGATAATTCTCGTAAAATGATTGTCGAGTTCGTTTCTGATAAATTCGGCAACCCGGAGTCCAGCATCGTCAGTCTCCATCACAACATCTAGCAGAACAACAGCAATATCATCGTGGTCGCGAAAACACTGGCGCGCTTCTTCACCACTGTACGCACTTACGAATTCGAGGGTTTTGCCATTAAGACTAAAGTCATTAAGAGCAAGTTTGGTAACGGCATGTACTTCTGGTTCGTCGTCAACAATAAGTACTTTCCAGCTACCCAGATCATCCATTTCTTTTTCATCATCGTCATCAGCGAATAGAAAATCGTCGTTCATCTGGTACATCCTGTAAGGTAAGAGATTGTTAAGCTTTACACTTTTTGTTTTTATTGAGCGTTACATTGCTGCGCAATACACAATATAAGCAAGCCCGCACATTTTTCAACCACTAATTTTACCCATGGTCACTCTATCGTTACCGCCATAGTCTTTATGCGAGGAAATATCAATAAACCCAGCAGCGCGCAACAGGTGTTGAATGCGCTCAGCTTGGTCAAACCCATGCTCAAACGCCAATAGCCCCTGAGGGTTTAGAAAGTCTGGCGCACATTTGATAATGTGTTTAATGTCATCTAAGCCATCATCACCCGACGTTAACGCTGATTGTGGCTCAAACCTCACATCTCCTTCCAGCAAATAGGGGCTTGTTGTTTCTATATACGGAGGATTTGACACAATGGCATCAAACTTTTTTTCATTGAGTGCACTAAACCAATCACTTTTAACAAACACTGCATTCTCTATGCTATTTCGTTTAGCATTCGCCGTTGCAAGCTCTACAGCTTCTTCAAGAAAATCAACACCTGTTATTCTGCTGCTGGGCAACTCAGCAGCAAGCGCTAGTGCGATGGCACCGGTACCTGTACCCAAATCGCATATATTGAGTTTACGATTAGGGGATGACTGAATGACTTGTTGCAGCCAAGCAAGCACGCGCTCGACCAAAACTTCCGTATCAGGGCGAGGAATTAATGTGTGTGGCGACGTGTTGAGTGACAGTGTCCAAAAGTCACGCTGGCCCGTGATGTAAGCAACGGGCTGACCGCTTTGTCTTTTTTTGACCGCGTTCTCAAACTGCTGTTGCTGTTCACTAGAGAGTGTTTTGTCTGGCCATGTGAAGAGGAAGGTTTGCGACTGATTAAGAACATGTGCCAATAACACTTTTGCATCAACAGAGGGCGACTCGCCGCCCTCAAGTTGAGAGATTGCCCATCGAAGGGCATTGTCAATTCGCATTTCTATTCGTCAGACAGTGAAGCCAGAAGATCTGCCTGATGCTCTTGTAGAATAGGATCCATAAGTTGCTTCAAATCACCTTCAACGACTTCATCCAAACGGTAGATAGTAAGGTTAATGCGATGGTCCGTTACGCGACCTTGCGGGAAGTTGTATGTGCGGATACGCTCTGAACGGTCACCACTACCTACCAAACTTTTACGGGTAGAAGCCTCTTCAGCGGCACGCTTTTCTTCTTCAATCTGATTCAGTCGCGCTTGCAAAACAGACATCGCCTTTGCTCTGTTTTTGTGCTGTGAACGCTCATCCTGACATTCAACCACCAACCCAGAAGGTAAGTGAGTAATGCGAATAGCCGAGTCCGTTTTGTTAACGTGCTGACCACCCGCACCAGAAGCACGGAATGTGTCAATGCGAAGCTCAGCTGGGTTTATCTCAATGGCTTCTGACTCTGGAATTTCTGGTAATACCGCCACAGTACACGCTGAGGTGTGAATACGGCCTTGTGACTCAGTCTCTGGCACACGTTGAACGCGGTGACCGCCAGATTCAAATTTCATAACACCATAAACACCCTCACCACTAATATTTGCAATGACTTCTTTGTAGCCCCCGTGTTCGCCCTCGTTGGCATTCACAAGTTCGACACGCCAGCCTCGGCTCTCAGCATAACGGCTGTACATTCTGAATAAGTCACCAGCGAAGATAGCGGCTTCATCTCCACCCGCTCCAGCACGAATTTCTAAGAAGCAGTTGTTATCGTCATTAGGGTCCTTCGGCAAAAGGAGTACCTGAAGCTCGGTCTCAAGACGTTCGATGTCCGTCTTGGCTTCCTTCATTTCTTCTTGCGCCATTTCACGCATTTCGGCATCGTCTTCATTGAGCATTTCGAGGGCCGACGCCAGGTTCTCTTGCGCTTGTTGATAAGCATTGAACCCCTCAACAACGCCTTCTAATTGGCTAAACTCTTTTGACAGATTGCGAAACTTTTCCTGATCGCCGATAACGTCTGGATCACCAAGTAGGGCCTGAACTTCTTCGAAACGCTCAACAAGGTGTTCGAGCTTCCTAACTACCGACTCTTTCATATTCGTCTTATTACCTTATTTATTATCTTCTGACGTTTGGTCAGATAATGCTAATGCTTGTCCCATCCAGCGACTAAGCGCCGGATCATCATGCATGGCTGCCTCGCGTAACGCCAAGGTTGTTGGATGCAGCAGCGTATTTGTCAATTTATACGCCATTTCTTCTAATACCGCTTCGGCATTTTTACCTTCAGCCAACTGTGTTTTGGCTTTCTCAACAATATCGTCCCGCTGTGCCATGCCTTTTTGGCGATACTGCCTTACTAAATCTATTGATTGCTGTGACTGTTTCCATGTCATGTAGTCGCCAGCTTGTTTGTCGATAAGCGTTTCGGCTTCTCTTGCAGCTTGCTCGCGATTTTCTAAATTTTTCTGCACAATGTGCTGCAAGTCATCAACCGTGTAGAGATAGGCATCGCCTAACTCATTGACCTCTGACTCGATATCTCTCGGTACCGCTAGATCAACTAAGAACATGGGCATGTTTCTGCGCTGTTTTAGCGCCTTCTCTACCATGCCCTTTCCTATTAAGGGTAGCTGACTGGCTGTAGAACTGATCACAATATCAAAGTCTTTTAAGTGCTCAGGCACTTGAGAGAGTGTATAGACTGTAGCACCCAGGGTTTCAGCGAGCGCTTCTGCTCGTGCGACCGTTCTGTTGGCGACTGCAATTTTATCTACGCCCTGCTCTTTTAAGTGCTGTGCGACTAATTCTATGGTTTCCCCCGCGCCAACGAGCAAAACCGAACGTTTAGGTAGCTCAGCAAAGATGTGTTTGGCCAATTGTACAGCTGCATATGCAACACTAACAGCGTTTGCACCAATATCAGTTTCACTTCGAACGCGCTTTGCCACTGAGAATGTATGTTGAAACAGTTTATCAAACTCGCTGTTTATCATTCCCGAATGCTTTGCGTCACCGTAGGCTTGTTTAACTTGCCCTAATATCTGTGGCTCACCCAGTATCAAAGAATCCAAGCCACTGGCTACACGCATTATATGTTTAACCGCATCGTCTTGGGCCAGCACATAGCTATTATTCGCTATCTCTGTCACATCAAGGTGATGAAAGTCACTCAGCCATTGAAGTAACTTCTGTCCACTTTCATCTTGAGTATTGACATACAACTCTGTGCGATTGCAGGTTGAAACAATAACCGACTCGTCAATCCCGTCTAACTTTTTTAAGCTCGCAAGTGCTTCCACCAAAGAGTCTGGTGTAAAGGCCACTTTTTCACGCAATGCGACTGGGGCTGTTTTGTGGTTAATACCAAGGGCGAGTAAAGTCATTAAAATCTGTGCTGGCAACGTCGGAG
>CAYVST010000121.1:0-9409 GCA_964454185.1 uncultured Alteromonas sp. | reverse complement strand
CGGAGCGGTAGTTCAGTTGGTTAGAATACCGGCCTGTCACGCCGGGGGTCGCGGGTTCGAGTCCCGTCCGCTCCGCCATTTATCTTTATGTTTAGTTCATTTTTTAATTATAAAGATAAATGGCAATTCCCTTGTCTATATTTCAGTATCTCACTTTTATCCAGTACTATTTTTTTGTGTGCCGATAAAGGCTCTTGTGTTTTTCCTCTGTTTTCTTGATTGTTGCTTGGTTTTCCACACTAACATCCAATGACGATGTCGTTGTTCGCGCATCCTTTCTTTTTGTCACTTGTATTCGAGTCGTTGTTTACTTCTTGTTTGCTGCTGTAATTGAAAAATATCTCAAAATGTATCGGCATTGTTATTTTTCGATTGGTGTTGATAGGGTTTAACGATACCATTTAGTTTTTAATAAACGAGAAGAATTGTCGTATGCAGGACGTGCTACTTTGCCGCAACATCAACAAAACATATAACGAAGGCAGTGGTGCAACCCCTGTATTACATGATGTTTCTTTGTCGATTAAGGCGGGGGAGCACGTTGCGATATTAGGAAGCTCTGGTTCGGGTAAAAGTACGCTGCTGCATATACTTGGCGGGTTAGATACCCCAAGTAGTGGTGTTGTAGAATTCAACGGTAAAGCGTTAAACCGTTTAAGCCCTAATGAACTGGCGACATTGCGCAATGATGAAATGGGGTTTATTTATCAATTTCACCATTTGTTGGGTGAATTTAGCGCGGTTGAAAATGTAGCTATGCCGCTACGTATAAGAGGTATAGGTGCGAAAGAAGCGCAAGAAAGCGCGTTGTCACTACTACACGAAGTGGGACTATCACACAGAAAAGATCATTTGCCCTCTGCAATGTCTGGTGGTGAACGACAGCGTGTAGCCATCGCAAGAGCATTGGTAACTGAGCCTTCAGTCGTGTTAGCCGATGAACCTACAGGAAACCTTGACGATTCCACGGGTGAACAAATCTACCAGTTGCTTACGTCGTTAAGCGAAAAGAAAAAGACTGCATTTGTGGTAGTGACCCATGATATCGCGTTGGCAAACAGAATGAATCGTGTCCTTCGTATCAAAGATGGAAAGCTGGTTGACGCAGTAAATGCAAGGGAGCATGTGTAATGCTGGCACTGGAGTTGGCCAATCGGTTCAGAAAGACTCGCGCCCAACAGCGCTTTATATCCTTTATATCTATGTCATCAACGGTGGGTATTGCACTGGGCTGTTTTGTACTAATTGTGTTGCTAAGTGTAATGAACGGTTTCGAAAACGAGTTAACACATCGTATTTTAGGTGTTATACCACATGGTGAAATTTTTAGTGATGAGCAGCGTGGAATAGAGAACATAGATGCTCAGCGATATCGCTTGGTCCAAGACCCTCAGGTGACTAAAATAGTACCTTATACAACGTTAACAGGTATGTTGCAGTTCAAAGGTGAACTGAAAGCTATCAGTATTACTGGCATGCCCATTACCCCAGAAAATAGTGACTATCAAGAACAGGTAAACGACAAGCAATGGAAAGCATTTGCTAGTGAGCCTAATGGGTTACTTATTGGTGAAGGTGTGGCCGCTGCATTGGGGGTGAAAGTTGGAGATACAGTGCAGGCATTGATCCCGCAAACAACCCGTGATCTAACCTTCAAAGCGCCCAAGAGTGTAAGGCTAGTGGTTTCTGGGTTGTTGTCAGTGGGGGGCGAGTTAGACAATCAAATTGGCGTGATGCATCTAGAGGCTGCATCCAAAGCTGCAGGCCTAACGGGCAAAGCCCAGGGGATGAGGTTTACATTTACAGACCCGTTTATTGCACGCCAAAAAATGCTTGATATTGGCTATAATTACCCGCAAGCGGTGTATATGTCAGATTGGACCCGTACTCAAGGCCATTTGTATAACGATATTCAACTCGTGAAAGTAGTAGTGTACATAGCGCTGATATTGGTTATCGCGGTTGCGTGTTTCAACATAGTGTCTTCTCTTGTCATGTCTGTAAAAGAGAAACAATCGGCCATCGCCATTTTAAAGACAATGGGGGCAACAGATGCACTAGTGCGTAATACTTTTATTTATCAGGGCCTAATTAACGGAGCGGTGGGCGTGTTTTTTGGTGTTGTTGCAGCTTTATTAGTGGCGCCAAACTTATCGGGTATCGTGAAGTTCGTTGAAGGCGTACTTGGAATTGAAGTGTTATCTGGTGACATCTATTTTATCGACTTTCTACCCTCGCTGTTACTTTGGCAAGACGTGGTTGTAACAGCCATTGTCGCACTAATTCTAAGCGTTGCAGCAACGATTTACCCGGCAATGAAAGCCGCTAGAGTGAACCCTTCATCGGCACTACATTAGAACGTGTTTACAAAAAAGGCAGCGAAGGCTGCCTTTTGAACAATTAAAATCAACGGCTAGCGTGTGTGTAGTCTAGCTGTTTTGCTCAAAGTGTTTGAAATCGACGTCTTCTTCTTTTTGCCCTGCATTGGGGTCGTTGAACACGGCTTCGTCTAATTCGCCTTCGCTCTTAGCGACGACACAAGACACCATACAATCGCCTGTAATGTTAACTGCAGTGCGGGTCATATCGAGTAATCGGTCTACGCCAATAATCAATGCAATACCCTCTACCGGTAAGTTAACTTGCTGAAGAACCATTGCCAGCATAATAAGGCCTACACCAGGTACGCCTGCTGTACCAATAGATGCAAGGGTTGCGGTTAGCACTACCATCATATAATCGCCCATTGTGAGGTCGACGCCATAAACTTGAGCAATAAATACAGTGGCCACACCCTGCATAATGGCTGTGCCGTCCATATTAATTGTGGCGCCAAGTGGTAGAGTGAATGAAGAAACAGAGTTGCCCACGCCAAGCTTGTTCTTTGCCGTTTCCATGGTGACCGGTAAGGTTGCACTGCTGCTTGAAGTACTAAAGGCGAAGACTGCAGCATCACGCATTTTCTTTAACAGCATTACAGGGCTTAGGCCTGACAGCAGCTTGAGCAAGATTGAATAGGTCACTATGCCGTGGAGAATTAGCACGCTAAACACAAGGACAAAATACTTAATTAAGTCGTAAATTGTCTCACCACTCACTGTCGCAAATAGCTTTGCCATAAGCACAAACACACCGTAAGGCGCTAAATTCATGATGATGGTAACTAATCGCATAATCACAGTGTTAATGTCTTCGAATACCGCTGTAAGGCGTTTACCCGCGTCACCTGTCATCGCCATGGCGATACCAAAAAGCACAGCGAATACAATTATTTGAAGCATGTTGCCCTGTGCCATAGAGTTGATAGGGTTGCTTGGGAACATATTTACAATAACGTCACCGAGGCTAGGGGCTTCTTTTGCTTGATAGGCCACTTCAGTAGTTAGGTTAGAGCCATCTCCTGGCGCAAACAGCAAAGCCATACTCATTGCCAGTGTGATGGCGATGGCCGTTGTGACAATATACAAACCTACAGACTTTGCGCCTAATCGGCCCAGCTTGCTTGGGTCTGAAAGTGTACTTGTACCACATATTAGCGACACAAAAACTAACGGGACGACCAGCATTTTTAAACTGGCGATAAATATTTGGCCTAAGGTTGAAAATATACCTTCTACGAGAATGTTATACGTTGAGACCTCGAAACCGAATATCGAAAAAGCGAAATCTCCGCTATCATCAAAAAGTAATTGGAGTAGTACACCGATAAAGATACCGGCAGCCATGCCGATAAAGATGCGAGCGGTTAAACTGTATTTGTGTGCAGATGAAGACATTAATGTTTCCTGTACATTTTTTATATTTTTAATCACACGTAGTGTGCCAGATTCAGTTGATTTTTAAACATAAAAAACGACGCAATTGTCAATAAAAGAGGTTCAGGAACGAATTATGTCGACATTCGCGAAGACGCTAAGCGTAATTAGCGCAATATTTATGCTAACAGCATGTGGTGGAGGCGGTTCTTCGGTCTCTCGTGATAATACCGATAACGGTAATGATGGTAACGATGGGACAACCGACCCAACGTATACGATATCACTTTCTTTAGAAAACGCGTCAGGGGCAAGCGATAACAACTTATCTGAAGACAACAGCCTTACCGTTGTTGCAACCGTAACCGATCAAGACGGTAACCCCCATTCTGATACATTGCTCACTTTTACGCTGAGTAATGCGGCACTAGCTGAATTTGATAACGATACGGGAACAGCGCGAACCGATGCCAATGGTGTTGCGCGTCTTGGTTTAAATGCGAGTACAGCGTCTGGTGATGGAGAAATTACAGCGACGTTAAGCACTGGTGAAACCGGAAGTACGACATTTTCTGCTACTGCCGTGACAGCGGTTCCAACCGAATTGACGGTTGCGTTAACGTTGCAAAATGCAGCGGGTGAAGAAGATAACGCACTATCGACTGATAACGGTTTGGTGGCGCTTGCTACGGTAACCAATGCACTCGGTGAGCCACAGGCCGATTTACTGCTAACGTTTTCGTTAAGCAATGACGATTTGGCGTCTTTTACTAATGACACCGCGACGGCATTAACTAATGACGAAGGGGTAGCAAGCATTGGTATGACTGTTGGGGAATCTTCAGGCGACGGTCAAGTAACCGTTACCACAGCTACTGGTGAAACTGCTTCAACAACCTTCAGTTCCGCGGGCCGAACGGCGGTAAGTGAAGAACCTGCAACACTAGAGCTTTTTGCCAATAGCATTCAATTGGCATCAAGCGGAAGCGACGATGTAGAGCTTATTGCGTTAGTAAAAAACGATCAAAGCGTATTAATGGAAGGCGTAGACGTTAGTTTTTCTGCTCAAACTGGCTCGGGTGTTGAACTTCAGCTAACACAGCCACAAACTGAAGCCGATGGTACAGCACGGGCCGTATTAACGTCGCAAAACGATGCGTCTAACCGTACGGTGACAATCACAGCGTCAGCAGGTTCGCTGTCACAAACCGTAGATATTACGATTACGGGCACAGAGGTGACTATCAACGGTGCCTCGTCAGTTATTTTAAACGATAGTGTCGACTACACTATCCGAGTGCAGAACTCTGACGGCGAGTCAATTTTAAATCAAAATGTTGTGCTAAGCGCCGCAAACGGCACGTTGAGTGCCACAACGGTAAATACTGGGGCGAATGGCCAAGCTACGGTGCGCTACAGTGCAACAACATCAGGCCAAGACACCATCACTGCAAGCGCATTAAATGCATCGGCATCGTTTACTATTCAAGTTCAGCAGGATGAATTTAACTTTGTAAATTTACCTACCGAAGAGGTTCCACTTGGTGACGTTCAAACCATTACGGTGCAATGGCGCCAGGATAATAACCCAGTAGTGGGCGAGGACATTACGTTTAGTGCTTCTCGTGGTCAAATTACCGGAAGTTCGACAGCAACTACCGACGCTAATGGCCAAGCAAGCATTGACATCAGCTCTGACAATGCGGGTATCTCGTCTATCACTGCTACAGCCACAGATACTAGCGGAGCAGTATTGGTTTCAGCATTAACGCAAATCGAGTTCATTGCAACGACTCCCGCTACGATCATTGCTGACGCATCACCAGACATTCTTGGCCCAGATGGTCAAACTAGCACCATTAGTGCCGTGGTTAGGGATGCTAATGGTAACTTGGTGAAAAATAGCGTTGTTAACTTCAATGTGTCAGATGTTTCAACAGGGTTTGTGTCTCCATCACAGGCGACAACTGATAGCAAAGGTATTGCCACAACCGTATTTACATCAGGTTCAGTTTCTTCAAATGAAGATGTTGTAGTCACTGCATCAGTAGCAGAAGACGAGGCGATTTCTGACGACGTACTTATCACGGTAGGGGCAAGAGCCTTTGATATCGTTATTGGTACCGGTAATGAAATTGAGCAAGCGACACCCACTTCATACCTTAAGCGATTTGCCGTGTTTGTATCAGACTCTGCTGGACGCCCAGTGAGTGGTGTGAATTTAACAGCGTCGGTAAACCCAACGAAGTTCAGTGAAGGTGGTGTTTACTGGCGTGGTGAATGGTTATTTGATTCTGTAAATTCGAATTGGGTTCAAGCTAACATCACCCAATGCGCCAATGAAGACATCAATGCTAATGGTATTTTGGATGCAGGTGAAGATACTAATGGCGACGAGCAGCTGACACCGGGTATTGTGGGAACGGTAACGTTAACTAACAACGGCGTTACGGATGAGAACGGTTATGCAGAAATTGAGTATCGTTATCCAGAGAATTATGCGCGTTGGTACTTCGCTGAAATCTCGGTGTTTGGTCAATCAACTGGCAGTGAAGCGCAAGCAACGACAACATTCTTGCTGTCCATATTGGCAGATGACATTAGTGATGAGAATGTATCGCCAGCAGCAAACCCATTTGGGGTAGGCTCATGCCCTTAATTGGGTGCGCTTAGGTCTTTTATTACTTGAAGTTGTCATAAAGAAGTCCTCTTTATGTCAACGTATTTCAGGACGGGACACGCAGATAAAAAAAGCCCGCCTTTTAGACGGGCTTTTTTTTGTGTAACGTATCAATTCAACCTGTAGAACAGGCCGCTATCACAGTGATTGGCCTTTGCCTTATCCTTGCTGGAACGGATACACAGAGCCAAGCTTTAACAATTGCGTTAGTTCATCAAGCGCAGTGCGTGACTCGATAAGTAGCTGAGGGTCACGAAGGTCATCTTCGCTTAATTGATCGCGGTAGTGCTTATCAACCCAAGCATTTAATCGAGCGAATTGCGTATCGTTAATTAACGTGTTCTGGTTAACTGCTTCCAGTTCTTGGTCATTCATCGCGACGCGCAAACGTAAACACGCGGGTCCACCACCGTTTCGCATACTTTGCTTAACATCAAAGTAATTCACTGACTTAATCGGTGTACCCAATGTGACTAGTTTATCCAAATAACGTTTTACTGCGTCGTTCTCTTGACACTCAGTGGGCGCAATAATTGTCATGTCGCCGCTAGGAAGGGTAATGATTTGCGTATTAAACAAGTAAGTTTTAACAGCGTCTAACACAGAAACTTCATCAGTAGGCACTTCAATGAAGTGCAGGGGCTGGTCGCCGAACTTTGCTTGAAGCTCTTTCAAGCCTGCTTCTTTCTGATAGAAAGCCTGCTCGTGGAAGAACAGCACGTTTTGGTTGCCAACGGCTATGACGTCGTTGTGGAATACACCTTGGTCGATAACGTCTGGGTTTTGCTGCATGTAAACCACACCGTCATCATCAAGGCCATGCAATCGAGCCACAGCTTGGCATGCTTCAAGCGTTTGACGCGCAGGAAATTTCTTAGGTGCAGGCTTACTTGTGTCAAAAGCGTGGCGGCCGTATACAAACAGTTCAACACCAGCTTGGCCATAGTTGCTGCACAAACGTGTATGATTGGCAGCACCTTCGTCGCCGAAGTGTTCGTTGTCTGGCAAATGTTGGTGATGCGCAAAGTGTTTTTCATTAGCAAACGTTCCACGCAGTATGTTGCCCGTTACCTGAGGTTCAAGTGAGCGATGAAACTTGTTTGTTAAGTTTGCAGGGGTAAAGTGCACCCGTCCATCGGCAGTATCGGCGCTAGGAGACACGGTGGCAGCATTTGCAGTCCACATACTACTAGCAGAGCAACATGCTAAGAAAATCTCGCGAGATTGCTTTGCAGCGCTTTCAAGCACCCTAGCGTCTGAGCCCGTGAAACCCAATCTTCGAAGTGCAGCGATGTCTGGGCGCTCCTGCGGTGCTAGTACACCTTGAATCATTCCCATATCAGCCAATGCTTTGGCTTTTGCAAGCCCCTGTTTTGCGGCTTGTTTAGGGCTGCTGACGGCATTTGCATTATTAAGCGAGGCAACATTTCCGAAAGATAAACCGGCATAGTTGTGGGTTGGGCCAACAAGGCCATCAAAATTCACTTCAAACTGCTTCATACTTTCCCTCATTCTTGGTGTTTTCACGCTTGGCTTCTATGCTGCTGTGGCGGAAGAGATCTCAAACGTAGCACTTTTTTTTACTTGGTAGTGTTGAGCAATGGTATGGCGAATATGCGTATAAAATGCGGTACAAGCTCGACATACTTTGCGTTGTAGTGGCTGGCATTATACGGCTTTTAAAGGCAATGCCAATCGAGGTGGTTAATATTTGAACTGTTTTTGTGCGCGTTTGAAGCAGTAGAAAGAATAAGTATGAAGAAGATCTTGTTTTCCATTCACTTTGTAGATATATGTTAAAAAAGAGCGAGCACCCTATATATAGTGCAAGGTTGCTCCAATTTTCAGTATTTGACGTAATAAGTCATTTTAAATCAATAGGTTTAGTTCAATTATATGGCAAAATCACTGGTCATAGTCGAGTCACCAGCCAAAGCGAAAACGATAAATAAATATCTTGGCAAAAATTTTATCGTAAAAAGTTCGGTTGGCCATGTGCGAGATCTTCCAACGAAGGCTTTAGGCAAAGTTGAGCCTAAAAAACCAGCAAAAGAACTCAAAACTTTAAGTGAAGATGAGCGCAACGAATACCTTCGTCGACACGAATACTTAAAACTTGTAGACAGAATGGGTGTTGATCCAGAGAAAGACTGGAAAGCACATTATCAAGTTCTGCAGGGTAAAGAAAAAGTTGTCAACGAGCTTAAGAAGCTCGCTAAAGATGCAGACACAATCTATCTCGCAACCGATTTGGACCGCGAGGGAGAAGCGATTGCATGGCACTTACAGGAACTGTTGGGTAAAAAAGATAAAATTTACCAACGTGTTGTATTTAACGAAATTACCAAAAACGCGATTCAAGATGCGTTTTCCGATCCGGGTGAACTAAATATTTCACGTGTAAACGCACAGCAAGCGCGCCGATTCTTAGACCGCGTTGTGGGTTTCATGGTGTCACCGCTGTTGTGGAAAAAGATCGCCCGTGGTCTGTCAGCAGGCCGCGTTCAGTCGGTAGCGGTTCGCCTGGTCGTTGAGCGTGAGCGAGAAATTAAGGCATTTGTACCAGAAGAATTTTGGGACGTTCACGCAGACTTAACAAGTCAGCAAAAAGCTGCGCTTCGCATGTTAGTGGCTAAGCACCAAGGCAACGCGTTTAAGCCTAAAAATAAGGCCGAAACTGATAAGGCACTTGCTGACTTAGAAGGGGCGAATTACACCGTCGAAAGCCGCGAGTCTAAGCCTACGCAAAGTCGTCCTTCAGCACCGTTTATTACCTCTACACTCCAGCAGGCTGCTAGCACGCGCTTAGGGTTTGGCGTAAAGAAAACGATGATGATGGCGCAGCGACTTTACGAAGCCGGTTACATCACCTACATGCGTACAGACTCAACCAATCTGAGCCAAGAAGCTGTAGATAGCGCAAGAGCGTATATTGCTGATAACTTTGGTAATAAGTATTTACCTGATTCACCTA
>CAYVST010000120.1:0-9486 GCA_964454185.1 uncultured Alteromonas sp. | reverse complement strand
TCCTTAAAGAGAACCCTGAAATTGCCAACGAAATTGAAACTAAGATTCGTCAGGAGCTTCTGCTATCTAAGACAATGCAGGCAGACGAAGCATTATCTCAAGAAGATGAGATGCAGCCAGAATAAGCTATTGCTTGCTATTTCATTTACAAAACCCACCGTAAGGTGGGTTTTTTTATGTTTGGATTTTTATTAAATAGGGAAGAGAAAACAACATATTTACTAACACTTCTTTTCTGTTTAAGGGTTGTGCTAATAATAAAAAGCAGAGATGCTGTAATAAAAAACACATTGCTAAGACTGTATAAAGAAAGAACGTGATGAAGGTCAATATGTGCCTTGTCGTTGGTGTCTTTTCAAATAAAAATGAAAAAAAGTTAAAAAAAGTCAGGTAACAATAGAGGGAAGGGAAATGATTGAAATATCAGGTCTCGCCAAGCGATTTGAGGTTGAAAACCCAAAAAAGCTGAGCGAACAAGAGAAAAAGGATCCGCGATTAAAAGGGCGTTATTTTCAATCTGTAAGAGATGTATCTTTTACATGTGAACAAGGCCAAGTGCTTGGGCTTTTAGGACCAAACGGCGCGGGAAAAACAACAACACTTCGCATGCTATCGACTGCGCTTAAGCCTGACAGTGGTAAAGTGCTAATTGGCGGTGAAGATGTGTTAGCTAACCCCAACATTGCACGTAAGAAAATTGGTTTCTTATCTAGCTCAACTGGATTGTATGGGCGCTTAAGTGGTCGTGAAAATATTAGCTACTTTGGCGAACTTCACGGTATCGCAAAGGATGTGATAAACGCACGCATTGAAGAGATGGCGGACTTGCTTGACATGCAAAGCTTCTTAGACAGACGTGCAGAAAACTTCTCGTCAGGTATGAAGCAAAAAGTGTCTATTGCACGCGCTGTCATTCACGAGCCTGCGTTAGTGGTACTTGATGAACCTACTACGGGTTTAGACATCATGGCAACGAGCACGGTAATGGAGTTTATTCAGCGTCTTAAAGATAAAGGCACGCCCGTTATTTTTTCTACTCACCACCTAGACGAAGTTCAAACCCTTTGTGACAAAGTGACTGTTATTAATCAAGGTGAAACGGTATTTAACGACACGTTATCAGCCTTTAGTGATCTGTCAGGTGGACAGATGCACAAGAGCTTCCTAAAAACACTATCTATGGATTCTGAGGAGATGAGCAATGTGGTTAATCTTTAAAAAGGAATTCAAAGAGCTATTGCGCGATAAAAAAACCATTATCTTTATGATTGGTCTTCCGCTTTTGTTGTTTCCCGCTATTTTTGGCGTGGCTTTTTTCTTTATGAGTTCAGCCGCAGACAAAGCTGAAAACAAAGTGCTGAAATATGCCATTGTTGGTGAGGCCTATGCACCTGCTATCGTGCAGTCGTTTAATGACGCCGCAGACAAGTTTGAGCCCATTGCCATTGGCGATGAGCAAGACTATGCGAAACTGATTAAAAACGAAACATTAGATTTTGTGTTGGTCATTCCAGAAACCTTTAACAGTGATGTTCTGCTATCAGGGCAGCATAAAATACAGCTGTATTTGAATGATGCGGGACTGAACAAGGTTATGGGACGCGTGTCAGAAATCATTGATGAATACTCAGATGCATTCCAGCAAACCGCTTTTGCGCAACTTAATCTGAATGAAGCGCAACAAGCGGCGATACTTAAGCCCATTGAAATTGAAAAGCAAAATGTGGCTGACGATCGAGAGGTATGGGGTGAGCGCTTAGGTGGCATGTTACCTTACTTTATTTTTATCTTGTGTTTGCAAGGGGCAATGGCGCCAGCAGCAGATTTGGGCGCAGGTGAAAAGGAGCGAGGTACGCTTGAGACACTGCTTATTTCTCCTATGGACCGCCATAAACTTGTACTGGGTAAATTCATCACTATTGCAATGGCGGGAATTATCACTGCGCTAATCACGGTGTCGTCCATGGCAATTTGGGGGTTGGTGCTCTCGCAGGGTATGGCAGTGGAATTTGTAGTAAAAATCATGTCTATGATCGGTCTTGTAGACTTCTTACTTATTTTCTTGATGTTGGTACCTGTTGTTGCTGTGTTTGCCGCTATTTTATTGTCGCTATCTATTTACGCTCGTTCGTTTAAAGAAGCGCAAAGCTACATGGGCTCATTGATAATGGTGGTTATCTTTCCGGTAATTATTGCCATGATGCCTGGTGTAGAGCTAAAAGGCGGATGGGTCTGGGTGCCATTAACTAACGTGGCGTTGGCCATGAAAGAATTGTTTAAAGGCACAATGGACTACTTTGCATTGTTTGGTATTTTTACATCAACAGCCGTTATCGCAGCGGGCCTAATAATGTTCTGTATCCACTGGTTTAATAAAGAAAAGGTGCTATTTAGATAAATCTCTACTAGTACGAAAACACAGAACTTTATGTGTTGAAGGCGCCTTTCATTTATTGGAAAGCGCCTTTTTTGTATCTAGCGAGGATAAGTCAGTACGAAGCAAGCACCACCCAAGTCGCTCTTTCTCACAGACGCCTCGCCGTTATGCCAACACTGAATACGCTGGACAATAGCAAGTCCCAGTCCCGCACCTCCAGAATATCTCACGCGGCTGTTATCTGGCCTGAAAAAAGGTTCAAATATACGCTCAGCTAAACTTTGTTCTACACCTTCTCCATCGTCACTAACAGAAATAGAAACCGTGTCATTGAATGATTGAATATGAACAATAACCTTGGTGTGGGCATGGCGAATAGCATTAGTGAGTAGGTTTGATATGGCGCGTTCAATGAAATGCCCGTCTCCTCTTAGCGTGACATCTTCGCCCTCTACCTTGAGTAATTTATCAGTAGTAAGTGCAAGGTGATCGACAAGACTTTGGCAAAGTACTTTTGAGGGAATATCAGAGATACTGAGTTCTGGAGTGACTGCATCGTATTGTGTGTAGTCGAGCATTTCTTGGACCAGCCCTTCAAGCTCGTCGATATCGGCATGAACGCCTTTCCAAGCTTGACTGTTAGGTTCAGGGTTCATCTCTAAGGCAAACTTTAATCGCGCAATAGGCGTTCTAAATTCATGCGCTACTGCGCCTGTTAGCTCACGTTGGTCGCGCAGAAGGCTGTGAACACGCTCACTGAGTAAATTCAGTCGATTAGCAATTGGCTGCATTATTGAGCGCTTTTTCAATGCTATAGAGAAGCTCTCAGTTTCATGTCCTAAATGGCTAACTTTATTGGTGATGTATGAAAGGTCTCGCCACAACGGCCACAACCATAGCGCCATGGCAAGGCCTAGCAGCAAGAGAAAAATCAACAGATAAATAATCAGATAAGGCGCTGAAACACCCTCATAAGGTAACGTGAGCACGACAAACTCGCGGTTTCCAATAGGTGCATAAATATATTTTGCTTCTTCGTCGTATAGCGTTACCACGTCTTTATTGGCAAAAGAACGACGCTCTGCTTCTGACCAGCCAACAGCATCAAATGGCTTTATCTCAAAGTCAGCATTAATACTTTCAAGCCGAGCGACAAGTAAGGGTTTGTCTAAGGTTGCAAGGCCTAAAATACTTTGTATTATTTGCGTTTCTTGGGTTTCAGTGTGGCTTTCATTGGGCAATATGAGTTCCAATATGCTGCTGATTGCCACTAAGGAAATTGCAACAAAAAGATAGAAACTCACAAATAGGCGAGTCATGCGTTATCCCACGCATCGCTTACAAAGAAAAAACCTTTACCCCAAATCGTTTTTATCCGGTAAGGATTTTGGGGATCGTCGTTAAGCTTTTTACGTAGGCGAGACACTCTTACATCTGCAGAGCGATCGAGCCCATCATATTCTCTGCCAATTAACTCCTTATAGAGTGTAGAGCGGTCGACCACACTCGATGCATTGTCAGCAAGTAAGCACAACAGGTCAAATTCGTGGCTTGTCAGAGATATCACTTTTTCACCCAGAGTGACTTTTCGCGATGATTTATCAATGCTAAGTGCACCGAACTGCATAACAGATAAATTAGCAGCATGGGAACCATTGGATGTAGTGCGTCTTAACAATGCATTGATTCTAGCCAATAGCACTCGAGGTTCTACCGGTTTTACGACATAATCGTCAGCACCAATCTCAAGCCCAATCACCTGATCGAAATCTTCATTTTTTGCGGTCATAAAAAGAAGCGGCCCAGTGAAAAACTGTCGAAGCTGATTACACAACGTAAATCCATCCTCCCCCGGAAGCATGACATCAAGAATAACAACATCAGGGCTGGTGGCTTTTACCAACTCCATAAGCCCATCTCCATTTGGAAGTCGCTTTACGCTAAAATCATTGCTTTCTAGATACTGACAAACCAGCGAGGCCAAACGTTCATCATCTTCAACTAAAACCAATTTTTTCATTAGAATAAACTCCATGGGTTTCTGACGCGACGACGATACATGGACGCCTTTCTATATTTTAGCTTTAGATTTACAGAGCGACTGTGTTGACTATTTGCTTCTTTGAGAATGAGCATTGAATCTTGGCTAAGCTCAATCGTCACTGTTTGAGGGAGCTGTTCAGCAGGCCAACAACCTAAGGGCTCTTCGCCCATTAACAAACAGTAGGTGGTTGAAGTTAACTCGGGGTAGGTAATCATAAGTGGTAACTGACAGGTATCGCCCTTTTCTGTTGCTATGCATTCGCTTGGTATAACGGTGAACTCAGTCATATCTTCAACCGCATAGGTTTTTACGCATAGGAGAGGTATGAAGAGGAGCAGCAGGCGCATCAGACCACCTAAAACCGATAGCCGATGCCAAAGAACATGTTTGTCACATGTCGCTTGGAAACCAGCGGGCTATCAGTCATACCAGTGCCCAGTGTTGTTACTTGAAATCTTCCAAGCCAGAACCAATGCGCATTGATTTGTTTGCTTATAAACAGTCCTGCTGTGAATTGAATAGTATGTTCAGCGTCATACCACAAAGATTGGTCGCTGGTATCTCGCTCACCAATACCATAGTAATAATCAATGAGGTTTTCACTCTTATAACTTACTGACAGGTTAGTAGAAAACGACCAGTCCTTGTAAGAAACATCATGTTGATAACCAGCACTAACACTGTAGCCTTGGTGAACACTTAACGCATCATGTACAACGCTAACCGACCAACGTGAATTGTCGGTAAACCAATTTAGTCTTACGCCAGCATCCACCGTCCAACGTCGACTTGCTATGTCGTTAACCGAGATATAGCGAGGCTCCGACGTTTCTGGGTCATCAGGGGCTGGAGATGGCGTAAGGGCACCATCGGTAAAGCTCTCTATTGGAATTAGCAGGTTGCTTGGGTGCCAAAACACAAAGTAGGCCCTTTCTGCGTTTGTACGAACAAACGTTTCCGTAGTGACCTGGTTATTCAGTTGCCACTGATAGCCGAACTCGCCATTGTCAAAATAAGCGTGTTCTGAATACCAAGCAACATCGGGTAGCACAACAAGAGGTATAGCATCACCATCGACAAGTGGATTCGTTCTGGCGCCGGCACCAAATGCGATACCAATTGACCAATTGTCCTCTTCAATACATACCAGTTTATTATCACACGCCCGTGCTGTGCTAAAGCTTAACGCTATGATTAATAAACTAAACAACGAACGAAGAAGCACAAGAAGTCCCTTTGACAAAGTAGATAGGTTCTAAGGTTATCAAACTGTGCAGTGTGAAACAGTACTCGATTACAAATTGTCACATTTATAATCAGTTTGGATCTGATTGATATCGGCTGCGATTCTATGATGGGTTTCAGCGTTTCACTAACCAAGGAAATGAAACATGAAATCGAAACATGGGATAGACAAAATATCAAAGTGCATGGCAGTACTTATTTTTTCTACGTGCATAATTACGGCTTGTAGTAACGATAGTGATCCCATCATTATTGATAGCCAACCCCCAGAGCTTTCACTTACGTCTGCGTCGAGTGCGCCGCTTGGAAGTACGTCGGCAATATCAGCCGACCGATATATCAAAAATGGGCTTTACGTCATCGGCACTCAAGGACTTGCAGAGTTTAATGATGGCGGCTCTGATGGCGCGGTAGCGCAGCCAACGCCCGAATTCTCATCGACAAACACGCAAATAAGTGGTGTTGATGAGGCAGACCGAATTGAGTATGACGGTGAGTTTCTCTATGTCGCTAGTTTGCCCATTTGGGATAGTCAATCGGGGTCAGAAAATAGTGTTAGAGTGCTAAAACGCGACGCCGACTTTTCACTACAAACCATTGCCGAGGTGTCAATTGACTCTGATGTCGAGGTTTCTGGTATGTATCTTCATCAGGATAACCTCGGTGTAGTAACGCGCGCATTTGGTTACTATCCGCTTGAAGATGCGCTAACGGTGTCAAGCCCATGGCAAAATCCAGACAATGACACTCAGGTTGATATTATCGATGTGACCGTGCCGGCGTCTCCTGAAAAAACGCATCATATCAATGTTGATGGTGGTCTTATTAGCTCAAGACGCATCGGCAATGATTTGTATTTGGCGCTGCAATACGTGCCCTATGTTGATGGTTTGCCCACTGTGACCAGCAGTGACAGTAGTCTTGTGAATTACTATCGCTATTTGTTGCAGTTGGACAGTGATGTATTAGCACCTCAAATTACGATTAATGATCAAACCTTACCTTTGTACGACATCGATGATTGTTTGCTCCCAGAAAATGCCGGCCCTCAAAATGGACATATTCAAATGGTAAGCGTGCTAAAAATAGACATGGCGTCACCAGAGAATTACTCGGCATTGTGTATGGTTGTTGAAGCTAATGGGCTGTTTATGACAAGTGAGAACATGTATTTACATGCTCAGCAAAATAACAGTACCGTATTTCACAAAGTATCACTACAAGACGATGTTACTTATCAAGCATCAGGTGATGTTAATGGGCTATTCGGTTGGCGAAGTGCGCCGCAGTTTAAAATGGCAGAAAGAGATGGACACCTTGTTGCCGTGACGTCGGTAGGTTTATGGCAAGAAGACCCTGAGCACTATC
This sequence comes from uncultured Alteromonas sp., assembly GCA_964454185.1. Lineage (GTDB taxonomy): Bacteria > Pseudomonadota > Gammaproteobacteria > Enterobacterales > Alteromonadaceae > Alteromonas. The sequence goes on along the minus strand of CAYVST010000120.1, from coordinate 2,452 downwards.
TTCACGTGTTAAAACAGCAAGGGAGCGAATTGGTTGAAGTTGCAACATTGCCCAATGAAAATGAGAACACCCCAATAGGTAAGCCTGGAGAGGATATTTATGCGGTTCGCTTCTATGAAGATAAAGCCTACGTTGTTACTTTCGAACAAATAGACCCACTCTATGTCATTGATTTGAGTACAGTCGATGCTCCAATGATTCAAGGTGAGCTAAATATTCCAGGGTTCTCTAGTTATTTGCACCCAATGGACAACGGCTTGTTGCTAGGAGTAGGCCAGCAAGTGAATGCCGCGAATATACCGCAACCAGGGGCACAACCTACAACGACGCCGGTCGAAGAGGGTATGAAAGTAAGTTTGTTTGACGTACTAGACCCAGAAAACCCTATACTCTTAGAAGAATATGTATGGGCGGACTCTTATACACCGGTAGAGTATGATCACCGCGCATTATCGGTGGTGAAAACCGAACAGGGCTATCGTTTTGCCGTGCCTTCTGAATCTTGGACAACGGTAGATGAGGCTTGGACGTTACAATATTCGCTTCATATGCTAGAGGTGGACAGCGATACACGTACCTTGTCATTAGTGGATAGTGTCGAGAAAAGCCCTGACGAAGAAAACTACTACGGTAGCTATGATGATAGGAGTGTTCTTCACGATGACCACGTCTATTACATCAGAGGCAACAGTGTCTTCCTTACACTATGGCAGGAAGGCGCGCCTGTCACAGGGCCATTTTAAACACTAAAGTCGATACGTTTGATGATGGACTCCCAACCGGGAGGTATTTTTCCCTGAAGTACGTATGAATAGGCAAGTAATTCGGCAATAACGTAATAAAGAGACTCAGGGATATCTTGCCCAACATCCAGCGTAGCAAGCACCTCGCTTAAATAGGGATCTTCATGGATGAGGATCCCCGTTTCTTCGGCCATTGCGATAATGGCTTGCGCCAGATCGCCATACCCTTTTGCAACCACCTTGGGTGTGTTCTTCTTATTACCGCCCTCGTAACGTAATCCAATTGCACGTTTGGTTTTATTTGTATCGTTCATACGCACGTCTCGAAGATTTGGTGGGGCCGTGTGCTTAAGGTTTTAGGAATATGCCCCTTTTGAAAACTAGATTGCTCAATAGTGAGCCCCAGTGATAAGAGTCTTCGCGTTAAGTAGGGAAGAGTATCGCCTAGCCTTTGTAGAATCGTATCGTTTGATGCGTATAAGTCTAGCGTAATTGTTGTATCGTTTATTTTCGACTTTGCCAGCACTTCACCACTACTTCCAATATCCAATTTCATCGTCACGTTCCACAAGCTTCTTTGACTGCGCTGTTTTTGCTCTTGATGAGATTTTTCGTGTTCACGCTGTATAAGCAGCTCAGTGGGCAACTGATTTTGGGAAATGGAAGGAAACGCGTAATAAAAGCTGTCTTGGCCCTGAATACGACTCTCGGCATTCGCTATCTTTGTTTGTTGGTGGCTTGCTAGCAAGGTCTTTAAGTGAGAAAGCAGCTGCTGTCGATTATCGAGTTGATTGAGTTCTTGGCCTACTTTACTTGGCGTAGCAGTAGCGCCCACGTTAGACAGTGTTTTCGCGACAAAAGAGTCGGGCATATCCAGTAAACTCTTTAGGCTTGGTTGACGCTGTATTGCCCTGCCTGCCAAAGCAAGCTGGACGAGTGCTACTAACCCTTGCACAAAATTTGATGACGCTACGGGCGATGTCAAATTAAGCGGTGTAGTTAAAAGGGCATTGGCAGTCAGGGCCTGATTGATACGTTGTGATAACCCTTGCTCAAGACCACCCGGTGAAGTGTTGCCGTATTGTGAACTTGTACCTTTTGATACACCTTGCTGTTCGACGCCTTCACTTAGTTTTACATCGTGTGAAGACGGCACAGATTGGTCAGCTTTGATGCCTTCCCCCGTGACTTGCCGCAGTGCACTATTAATAAGACCACTTGACGAAACTTTAGCTTGGGTTGCCAACATTTTAGCCAGCGTTATGAGGTGACCTTGCTTAAGACTGTCTTTGACATCAATAGATTCAGCAGAGGCCTTTGCACCATCTAAACGTGGTTTGTCGCCAACATCCTTAGTTACCTCTATCGGTGATGCTTTTGTACTCTGAGCTGTGTTTGTGTTTTGAGGAGAGGGGCTTCTACCTTGCGTCATCGGTAATGATGGCTTAGCGCTCATTGCATCTAAACCTTTAACCTGTAGCGCTATTTTATCAAATAGGGCGCGAGTGCCGTCATCTGGATTAGTTGTAGCACCGCTTTTTCCTTCAACAATCGCCAGTAGTTGGCTCAGCGCTTGAGAAGTGTTACCAGTTTGACTAAGTAAGACACGAGAAAGGGTACCGATTGCCTTGTGCACGTCGCTGCCATTGAGCGCAGTGGCATTCCCTTTTACATCTTTAAGTGTGTCAACAGTCTCCGGGTTTGACGCA
>CAYVST010000119.1:0-9791 GCA_964454185.1 uncultured Alteromonas sp. | reverse complement strand
CTCACCAGAGAAACGAGGTTTACTGGATGTCACCAAATGTAAACGTTCCTATTACGTTGGACGAAGCAAAACAGCTTGTTGCTTTCCTTGAAGAAGGCGACAACGATTCAGCCAACGCCCTACTTGAAGCCGCATCAATGAAAGAAAACGTTGAGTTGTTTGCGGAAGTAGGAAAGCTGACGCGTCAACTTCATGACGCGCTCAATAATTTTCAAATCGACGATCGCATAAAGAATCTTGCGACCGAAGATATGCCTGATGCGCAATCTCGCTTAACTTACGTCATTGAAGAAACTGAAAAAGCTGCTAATACTACAATGGATGCAGTAGAAGCGAGTATGCCAATTGCTGAAACACTCGCTGAGCGAATCGAAAAGGTTATGCCTGAGTGGAAAAAGCTGATGAATCGCCAAATCGAATTAGGCGAATTTAAGGCGCTATGTGCAGACCTAGATGAGTTACTTGAGGACAGCGCAGAGCAGTCAACAAAACTCACTCAGTTGCTCACAGAAGTGTTGATGGCTCAAGGTTATCAAGATTTAACAGGTCAAGTAATTCGTCGCGTAATCGACTTGGTTAAAGAGGTTGAAGACAGCCTTGTAAATATGTTGACCATGTTTGGTGAACGCGATGGTTCAGAACAGACTAAACCTTCTAGCGTTAAGGCCGATAAAAAAGATGATGTACAAGCAGAGGGCCCAATTATTGACGCGGAAAGCCGCGACGATGTTGTTTCAGGCCAAGATGATGTAGATGATCTTTTGTCTAGCTTAGGTTTTTAGGGGAGCGGGCGCATGTCGTTTGATGTTGACGAGGATATATTACAGGACTTTCTAGTAGAAGCTGGAGAGATACTTGAACAATTACAAGAACAGCTCGTTGATCTTGAGAACAATCCAGAAGACGCGGATTTGCTTAATGCAATTTTCCGTGGCTATCATACGGTTAAAGGTGGTGCGGGTTTCTTATCCCTCACAGAGTTAGTAGAAATTTGTCATGGTGCAGAAAACGTTTTTGACGTAATGCGAAATGGCCAACGTACGCTCACACCTGAGTTAATGGATATTATTTTGCAGGCCACCGACGTGGTAGTGGAGATGTTTGAACGCGTGAAAGCGCGGGATCCATTAGAACCTGCAGATGCACACTTAGTCGACGTTTTACACAAACTCAGTCGCCCAGAATCTCCTGATGAAAACATTTTTGGTGATAGTGCTTCTGAACCAGCACCAGCACCAGCAGAAGAAGAGCCCGAACTTGTCATTGAAGAAGCCGCACCAGCATCCAGTGATGGCGGCGGTATTGACGAGATTACCGAGGATGAATTTGAGGCCTTGCTCGACGAACTCCATGGTTCTGGAGCGCCGGGCAAAGAGGCGGCCCCTGCTCCAGCAAAGGCTGCTGAACCTGCTCCAGCAAGCGCAGGTGGTGATGCCGATGATATCACCGATGAAGAATTTGAAGCGCTGCTAGATGATTTACATGGCAAAGGGCAGTTTGGTGGTAGCGACGACGCTGCTTCCGCTCAGGCCCCAGCTGCGGCTCCTGCAGCCCCAGCAGCTGCCTCGAGTGACGAAGAAATCACTGATGATGAATTTGAAGCGCTACTTGACCAACTTCACGGCTCAGGTCAGGGACCAACCAATCAGTCGGCTGCACCGTCAGAACCTCAAGTAGATAAAGCGGCAACCGACGCTATCAATAAAGCGAAAAGCGAAGCGCCGGCAGCGCCTAAAGCGAGCACGCCTGCGCCCAAGAAGGCGGCTGCACCAGCGCCTGCAGCTGCTAAGAAAGAAGCGCCGAAGAAAGATGATAAAAAAGCGGCGCCTGCCGCTCCACCAGCAGAGACGACGGTACGTGTTGATACCAAGCGTCTAGATCAGATAATGAACATGGTGGGTGAGCTAGTATTAGTGCGAAATCGCCTTATTAGCTTAGGAATCAACAGCAACGACGAAAGCATGTCGAAAGCCATTGCTAACCTCGACGTGGTGACTGGTGATTTGCAGGGTGCGGTAATGAAAACTCGCATGCAGCCGATCAAAAAGGTCTTTGGACGATTCCCACGCGTTGTTCGCGACCTTGCGAGAAGTCTAAAGAAAGAAATTACGCTAGAGCTCGTTGGTGAAGAAACCGATTTAGATAAAAACCTCGTTGAGGCACTTGCCGATCCATTGGTTCACTTGGTCAGAAACTCGGTGGATCATGGCATCGAAATGCCTGATGACCGCGCAGCGGCTGGTAAACCTCGTATGGGTACGGTACAGCTCTCGGCATCGCAAGAAGGTGATCATATCCTACTTACCATCGAAGATGATGGTAAAGGTATGGACCCCGACAAGCTAAAAGATATTGCTATCAGCCGTGGCGTACTTGATGCGGATGCAGCAGCACGTATGTCAGACGTAGATGCATTTAACCTCATCTTTGCGCCAGGCTTTTCTACCAAGACCGAAATAAGCGATATATCAGGTCGTGGTGTTGGCATGGATGTGGTTAAAACCAAAATTAACCAGCTAAACGGTACCGTAAATATCGATTCTCAGTTGGGTAAAGGTACGCGATTAGATATCAAGGTTCCTTTGACGCTCGCGATTCTGCCAACACTTATGATTGTTGTTGGAAAGCAAACGTTTGCATTGCCACTTGGTGCGGTCAATGAAATCATCAACATGGATATTAAAAAGACCAATACGGTCGATGGCCAATTGACGATGATTGTACGTTCTAAGGCCATTCCACTATTCTTCCTTGGCGAATGGCTCATACGAGGCCCTAAAGATATCGACAGGGAAAAGGGGCATGTGGTCGTTGTTCAGATAGGCACGCAGCAGGTGGGGTTTGTCGTTGATGCACTTATTGGTCAAGAAGAAGTGGTTATCAAACCTTTGGATGCATTATTGCAAGGTACGCCTGGTATGGCTGGTGCTACCATTACGTCTGACGGTGGTATAGCATTAATATTGGATATTCCAAGTCTGCTCAAACGGTATGCGCGCAAACCCTTAAAATAGGGCGATAAAAAATAGGAACAGCAATCCATGGTCTTTAAAGTCCTGGTCGTGGACGACTCTACTTTCTATCGACGTCGAGTAAAAGAAATACTCGATGCCGATAGAGAACTTGAAGTAGTGGGGGAAGCGAGGAATGGTCAAGATGCGCTCGAGAAGTTGGAAACACTTTCCCCTGATGTGATTACAATGGATGTGGAAATGCCGATTATGGATGGCATTTCCGCTGTGAAAGCCATTATGGAGAAGCGACCAACACCAATACTTATGTTTTCGTCGCTAACCCATCATGGGGCGCAAGCTACTCTGGATGCCCTGGAAGCGGGGGCTCTCGATTTTCTTCCCAAAAAATTTGAAGATATTGCACAAGATAGAAAAGACGCTACGCGTCTGCTCTGTACTAAGGTGCGACTAATAGCGCGTCGAGGCCTTGGATTGAAGAGGCCTACTGTACGCGCAGTTGAACCAAGACGCTTGCCTGAAAGTGCGCCAAAACCTACGTTTTTTAGAAGCTCTGGGCTACTTTCTGGGCGCAAAGATGCGGCTATGCAACCTACCGTCTCATCGGTTAGACCAAGTGGAAAGCGATACCAGTGCCTGGCGATTGGTGCATCTACAGGGGGGCCTGTAGCACTTCAAAAAGTACTATCACCTTTGCCTGCTGATTTTTCATGTCCAATTCTACTTGTTCAACATATGCCTGGCACATTTACGTCGGCATTTGCACAACGTTTGGATGCTAATTGCAAAATCAGTGTTAAAGAAGCTGAAACCGGTGATGTACTCAAGCCGGGTCATGCTTATTTGGCGCCAGGCGGTAAACAAATGATTATCGAATCAGTGGGCGCAAACAAAACCCTTAAGATAGTCGACTCAAATGCGGCTGATAAAGTCAGTTATAAGCCCAGTGTCGATTTGACGTTCAGTTCAATTGCTCGAACTTATGGCGGTGACGTTCTGGGTGTAATATTGACAGGTATGGGGGCAGACGGGCGAGAAGGGTGTCGCACATTGAAAGGTTTAGGCGCTACAATTTGGGCTCAGGACCAAGATTCATGTGTGGTGTACGGCATGCCACAAGCGGTAGCGGTAGAAAATATATCATCGAAGAACATTAGCATTGACGATATGAGTAGCTGCATTCAATCTGAAATACGCTAGCGCTCTGACGTGTAGTGGAATAATCATCATGAAAGTGTGGACAGTAGCAAATCAGAAAGGCGGCGTGGGTAAAACGACTACGACGGTAAGCCTTGGTGGGTTACTTGCGCAAGAAGGCAAGCGCGTATTGATGATTGATACTGACCCACACGCGTCACTGAGCTATTATTTTGGTATTGACGCAGAGGCTTCAAGTCATTCTGTTTACGATATTTTTATTAAATCTAATAAGATTACAGCCGATAACGTAATGGACTGCTTGAGTCCGACGAAAATTGATAATTTGTATGTGCTACCAGCCACTATGGCGCTAGCTACCTTGGACAGAACCATGGGCAGCGAACAAGGCATGGGGTTGGTATTAAAAAAAGCACTGGCAAAAATAGAAGACGAATTCGATGTGGCGATTATTGACTGCCCACCCGTTTTGGGCGTGTTGATGGTAAATGCGCTAGCAGCGTGTGACAAGGTGATTGTACCCACGCAAACAGAGTACCTTGCGTTAAAAGGGCTCGATAGAATGATACGCACGATGGAAATAATGGGGCGCTCGTTAGAAAAGACGTTTGATACCATTATTATACCGACGATGTTTGATAAGCGGACGAATGCCGCATTGGCTTCAAGAAAGCGTTTGATGAGCGACTATGGCGACCGAGTTTGGCACGGCGTGATCCCGGTGGATACACATTTTCGTGATGCAAGCTTGGTTCAATTGCCCATTTCGGCTGCTTATCCGAGGACGCGCGGCGTTTCAGCTTATGCAAAATTATTAAAAGTGCTGGAGAAATAGCAAAGAATGACCAAGCAATCGCCATTTGCCCGTGAAGAAATCATGGAGGCATATCTTGATAGCCTATTGAAAGAGCCTGAGACACCAGAAGATGTCACTGCGCGTACGGCTAGATTGCTTGAACAGGCATCGCAAAAAATGGCTGAAGAGGCGTTAAATAGACCGCCTAATGTCGAACATATTGATAATGAGCAAGAACAGATAGTAGAGAATGTTACGTCTTTCCTTGCGGTGCCAGAACGAGAAAATGCCCAAAATGACGAGCATGTACCCATTGCCGAAACAAGTGTTAGTGATGAGGATTCGCCGTCTGCTGGTCTTGATAAGGTTAAAATACCACTAAAGGATAGTCTCGGATCGCATTTCCAAGCGTTATTCTTTGAAGTTGCGGGTTTAACATTAGCGGTACCATTGACTACACTTGGTGGTATTCATCAAATTGAAAAAATAGGCCCGCTATTTGGCAAGCCTGATTGGTTCATGGGTGTAATGTTATACAGAGAGTCTAAACTTAATGTAGTTGACTCGGCAAAGTGGGTTATGCCAGAAAAATATGACGAAAACCTCGCACAATCGATTAACTACCGATATCTTATAATGTTAGGAGAGAGTGAGTGGGGATTAGCAAGCGAAAAGCTTGTTAATACTGTCAATTTAACGAATGATGACGTTAAGTGGCGCGAGTCCACAGGAAAACGTCCCTGGTTAGCGGGGATGGTAAAAGAAAAAATGTGCGCGTTAATTGACGTTGAAGAATTAATATCTATGCTTAACAAAGGCTTAGGCAGTAACGACCAGACGCCATAGTATTGGGAGCCAGGTTCATGAGCGACAAAAGTACAAATAATAATGCCACTGACAGCAACGACGAAGTCCTTCAATGGGTTACGTATCGCTTAGGTGAAGAAACTTACGGTATCAACGTAATGCAAGTTCAAGAAGTACTGCGTTATACCGAAATAGCCCCCGTACCCGGTGCACCTGATTACGTGTTAGGTATCATCAACCTGCGTGGTAATGTTGTTACGGTTATCGATACCCGAGCACGTTTTGGCTTGCCACCTACAGAAATAACAGATAACACTCGAATCGTTATTATCGAATCTGACGAGCAAGTTGTCGGCATTCTTGTCGATAGCGTGGCAGAAGTGGTTTATCTTAAATCTTCTGAAATTGACAGCGCGCCTAACGTTGGTACAGAAGAAAGTGCTAAGTTCATTCAGGGTGTAAGTAATCGCGATGGCGAACTACTTATCCTCGTCGATTTGAATAAACTCCTCAGCGATGAAGAGTGGGATGAGCTAACCAATATCTAATTAACTAAAAGGCACTCACCTTGAGGTAGTGCCTTTTACGTTCCTTCAAAGGTTTTGTGCACATGGATTGGCAGCTAGTCGCGCCTACCGTTATCGAACTGTTATTACTTGTTGTAGCCTTTACACTGATAGCTGCGGTCATCTTTTTGGTCGTTAGGGTTAATCGGCTAAGCGCCATGCTCGAAAACATCCGTCATTCTACCGAACATGAGCTTACTCGCATTGAAGGGTTAGCCAATAATGCCAACAATCAGCAGTCCGAAGCGCAGGCTCGCAGCCTAGTCATTACACGCCACCTTAAATCTCTTGACGAAAAGCAAACTGAGCTGGAAAACCAGCTCCGCGAACAAAAAATGCAAGACCCATCGCTTAGGCTCTACCAACGAGCCGCAGAATTAGTTAAGCAAGGCGCAAGCATTGATGAGATTATTGAGGCATGCGATATTCCTAGAGCCGAAGCTGAAATGCTCATGATGGTCCACCGACAAACGCCAAAGTAATATCGAGCTAAAACTAAAAGGCGTTTAGACGTCTAGACGTAAAGATGTTGACATCTCCTTCGTAATAGTCACAATACGGTCATAGTGTTTTATGACTGGAGCCTGTTATGCCAATACGTATCCCTGAACAACTGCCGGCGCAAAATGTGCTGCTTGGTGAGAATATCTTCACAATGGATATGGATAGGGCGGCAAATCAGGACATTCGTCCCCTTGAAGTGGGCATCCTCAATTTAATGCCGAATAAGATTGAGACTGAAGTCCAGTTATTGCGTCTTCTTTCGAATACGCCTCTACAAATTAATGTAGATCTCATCCGTATTGACAATCAAGCTCCTAAAAATACGCCTCAATCTCACATGGACGCGTTTTATCACGACTTTTCAACTGTCGCGAATAAGAAATACGATGGGCTTATTGTAACCGGTGCGCCACTTGCCTTGCTGAACTACAAAGACGTCAAATACTGGGATACCATGACGACGATACTAGAGTGGGCACAGCGTCATGTAAATTCTACGCTTTATTTGTGCTGGGCTGCGCATGCCGCTATGTATCACTTCTATGGCATTACTCGCCAATTGCGTGAAGAAAAGTTCTCAGGCGTGTATCAACACAAAGTCAACGATCCGCATAATGAATTACTGCGAGGTTTTGACCCTACGTTTTATGCCCCGCACTCTCGTTATGGTCATATCGATACATCACTTTATAATAGTGTCGATGGTCTGCATGTTGTTGCAGAGTCGGATGACGTAGGTGCCTACATTGTAGCGTCAGAAGATAAAAGGATGGTGTTTGTAACCGGTCATCCTGAATATGATCCTGAGACACTAAAAGATGAGTATTTAAGAGATATTGGGGCAGGGCAGACGCCAACGGTACCATTAAACTATTTCACAGATGATGACCCTTCAAAATCGCCGATTGTTCAATGGCGTTCGCACGGTAGTTTGTTGTTTACTAACTGGCTAAACTATTACGTTTACCAGACCACCCCGTACGATCTAAATCAGCTTGCTGAAAAATCACAGCCAAAGAGGTAGCACGTGAGTCACAACACAGTTTCTAGCGCGAGAGCGACGCTCAGCGACGCCGCCAAAAAACGCATTCTTATACTAGACGGCGCAATGGGAACCATGATCCAGCGACACAAGCTTGAAGAAGCCGACTATCGCGGTGAACAATTTGCTGATTGGCATTGTGACGTGAAAGGTAACAATGACCTTCTTGTTATCACTCAGCCGGATATCATTTATCAAATTCACTGCGATTATTTTGAATCAGGTGCGGATATCATAGAAACCAACACGTTTAATGCCACAACGATTGCTATGGCTGACTATGACATGCAAGCACATTCGAGAGATATTAATCTGGCTGCTGCTCGCCTGGCGCGAAAAGCCGCAGATGAGTTCACTGCCAAGACACCAGACAAGCCGCGTTTTGTTGCAGGAGTGCTTGGTCCAACGAATAGAACGGCGTCCATATCACCTGATGTAAACGACCCAGGTAAACGTAATGTGACGTTTGACGAATTGGTTGAAGCATACAGCGAGTCTACAGAAGCACTGATTGAAGGCGGTGCTGACCTTATTATGCTCGAAACCATTTTTGATACGCTTAATGCTAAAGCGGCTGCGTATGCGGTAGAAACCGTATTTGATAAGTTGGGCAAGTCTCTCCCTGTGATGGTTTCCGGAACCATTACCGATGCATCTGGAAGAACATTGTCGGGGCAAACTGCGGAAGCGTTTTATTATTCTATGCGTCACATTAGTCCGTTTTCATTTGGTCTTAACTGTGCGTTAGGCCCAGACTTACTGCGCCAATATGTCGATGAAGTCGCTGCTATTAGTGAATGCCTCATATCTGCTCACCCCAATGCCGGTTTACCCAATGAGTTTGGTGAATACGATATGGAAGGGCCAGAGATGGCAGAGCACCTGAAAGAATGGGCTGAGTCAGGTTTAGTCAACATTGTTGGGGGATGTTGTGGTAGTACCCCTGAACACATTCGCGATATTGCCTCTGCAGTTAGTGGTTTAACGCCACGCGCCATACCCAAATTTGAACCCAAAATGCGTCTGTCAGGCCTAGAGCCGTTTGTACACTAGGAGGCCTTGTGAGCGCAGAATTTTCTACCTTTATTAATATCGGCGAGCGTACTAACGTTACAGGCTCTGCTCGATTTAAACGTCTTATTTTGGAAGGCGACTACGAAGCTGCACTTGATGTTGCTAGACAGCAAGTTGAGAACGGTGCCCAAATCATCGACATCAATATGGATGAGGCGATGCTAGATTCTAAGCAGGCCATGATCACCTTCTTAAATCTTATCGCCTCTGAACCAGACATTAGCCGCGTACCGATCATGATTGACTCTTCTAAGTGGGAAGTGATTGAAGCGGGCCTAAAGTGCGTGCAGGGGAAAGCTATTGTTAACTCTATCTCGCTGAAAGAAGGCGAGGAGCAGTTCTTAAGTCAAGCCAAGCAAATCAAGCGTTTCGGCGCGGCGACTGTTGTGATGGCATTTGATGAAACGGGCCAAGCAGATACACAGGCACGCAAAATCGAAATTTGTCAGCGAAGCTATAAATTACTTACTGAAGAAATTGGGTTTCCACCGGAAGATATCATCTTCGATCCCAATATTTTTGCGGTAGCAACAGGTATTGAAGAACACGATAACTACGCGGTAGATTTTATCGAAGCTACCCGCGTAATCAGACAAACCTGTCCGTATTCACATATCTCAGGTGGCTTGTCGAATATCTCTTTCTCGTTTCGCGGTAATAACCCGGTCCGCGAGGCAATGCACTCGGTTTTCTTATTCCATGCAATTCGTGCGGGCATGGATATGGCTATCGTTAATGCCGGTCAGCTTGAAGTGTACGATGAAATACCACCAGAGCTTCGCGATGCAGTTGAAGATGTCATCCTCAATAGACGTAGCGACGCCACAGAACGTTTGCTAGATATTGCACCTAACTATCAAGGTGACGGTAAG
>CAYVST010000118.1:0-10064 GCA_964454185.1 uncultured Alteromonas sp. | reverse complement strand
GCAGCTCCAATCAACTTCAGCAAACCTTCTTATTTATCGACCTTAAAACAATTTTTCTTTAACACTTTTTAAAAATTATTTTTAGACCCATAAAGCACTGATTTTCCTAACTTAAAAATGCATCACAAATAAAAAAAGAGATGCATTAGAAGCACAAAAGACGCTTTGTAATTATTATTTTTAGCACCTGAAGATAAAAACCAACTTTATCTCCCCTTTGTAATAGTTATCGTCAATTCTGGGGATTTCCTTTAGCACTTTTTTGGAGAATTTTAATAAATGTAAACTGAAGAAGAAAAAGTACTATTTATCAAATAGATAACATTTAAAGCTAACGATAAGAATTAACCAAGAATGACACTAGAAATGTTAGAGATATAAAAAAAGCTGATACTCAATAAGTATCAGCTTTTGTATTTGTGGCTCAGAACACTACCTCCTGGCCCCATTCTCGCGCTTGAGATTAACCAAGTAGCTGCAAAGCGGCCTGCGGACGCTGGTTAGCCTGTGACAAAACAGTTGTACTTGCCTGCTGGATAATCTGATTACGCGTCAAATTAGCAGTTTCAGTCGCAAAATCAGTATCTTTGATTTGTGAACGAGCTGCTGAAACGTTTTCTGATATATTACTCAGGTTACGAATAGTTGACTGGAAACGGTTTTGAAGTGCACCTAAATCAGCACGTAGCCCACCGATTGCAGAAATCGCGCTGTCAACAGAGGCTAACATACTTGACGCATTGCCTTCTGTTAATACGTCAGACCCTGTAACACCTAGCCCAGTCGCACTGAAACCACTAACACCAGCACGTGTTAAGGTTGCAGAAGATAGGTTAACTGAAATTGTTTGGCCTGCGTTTGCGCCTACTAGGAATTTTGCCGAGTAATCGCCACTTAGAACGTTTACGCCAGCAAACTGTGTGGTAGTCGAAATACGTGAAATTTCAGTACGTAGCGCAGAAACTTCTTTTTGAAGCGCCACACGGTCAGCTGAGCTATTAATACCGTTTTGTGACTGAATTGCCAACGTACGAATACGTTGCAACGCTGTCGTGGTTTCTTGAAGTGCGCCTTCAGCAGTTTGCGATAGTGAGATCGCATCGTTTGCGTTACGCACAGCCTGGTTAAGGCCTTGGACTTGTGAAGTCATACGGTCGGTAATCTGTAGACCCGCAGCATCATCAGAAGCACTGTTGATACGGAAGCCTGAAGATAGACGTTCGAATGACGTACTCAAAGATTTGCTAACATCAAAAAGCTGACGCTGGGCATTCAATGAGGATACATTGGTATTGACGAACATAGACATAAAGTCTCTCCTACACTCTCAGTCCAGCATTAGCTGGCAGTCGGAATAACCGACATTTTGTTTTAGTAGCCACCAATACCTGAGGGGTAATTGATGAACTGGCTCTCTCAGGATCTATATCGACAGTAAATAACTTCCCTTTAGAAAAAATTACGATTATTGCCAATATGCACAAACATATTGCTGGATAATGAAAGAACTGATGTACTGTAAACATCATATTTTCAAAGGAAATTTTGTATGTTCGAACTTATTGATATCGCACTTCCCAAACGCATTTCAAAACCTGCAAAACATGCGGCATTTACCGACTTACACACTAACCCCTTTGATCACTCAAACAGCACCTTAGTATGTTGTTATCGAGAAGCGAGCTGTCACGTCAGCCCGGAAGGTGCTATTAAAATTCTTATTGTTGAAAAAAACACGTTTAACGTTATTCGGCGCACAACCTTGTCTCTTCCCCAATATGATTTAAGAGATCCCAAACTTTCTTTTGATGGCCGCCGGCTCATACTGACATGCTATGCAAAAACATTTTTGAAGAACGGGCAAATGTTCACAAAAATGGTCAGCTTCTTCAGTACCACTGGATACTCTTGGTCAAGTAAACATGATTTTGGAGATAACAGATGGTGGCTGTGGAACATTGCATGGTATAAGGGCGATGCTTACGGTTTTGCCTACAATCGTCCATCAGAGTTTATTTCGCTGTATAAAGGTGACCCTACACGCACCATGCAAACGTTAAAGCTCAACGTCTTTGGTTTAACTAAACAAGGGAAAGGCTACCCCAATGAGAGTGCGCTCATAATTGATGACAATGGTAATGCGTCAGTTTTCTTAAGAAGAGATGCAGATACTTACAGCGCACAGTTTGGTACATCTTGCCCGCCGTTTACAAAGTGGCATTGGCACGACTTGGGTATTTATATTGGCGGGCCAGCGGCCATTAGGCTGAAAAAGGGTTATTTCTTAGTTGCTGGTCGGCACATTGACTGGAAAGCGCGTTCATTTTCAACGCGAATTTGGCTTTTTGATGTCACCTCAAAAACACTGACAGAGTTGGCGGTTCTGCCAAGTAGTGGCGATACGAGCTACCCCGGCTTGGTGCGAGATGGTGACACACTCTACTGCTCATATTACTCGTGCCATATCGATAACGAAGCAAGGGTTTATCTCACGAAGATCGGTGGCTTATCCGAACTCGAAGCTCAACTTTAGACTGGTCCAATAATATCAAATAAAGTTGAACAGTGATAAGTTGGTTACTTGCGGAAAGGTAGCCAACGCTGCGTTTAACGCCGTTTCCTGCTTCGCAAATTCAGTCGATGCTTCTGCATAATCCGTATCTTGAATTGAAGAGCGCGCTGCTTTTGCCGCAATTTCTATATCCAAGTTACTCTCATAGGTACTTTCTGCAATGTTCAAGCGACTACCTATTGACGCGCGCTCTAATGAAATCTTTTCAAGACCATTGTCCAGACCCACTAACGCATCGGCGATAGATTCTTGAAGTGCTGTATTATCAATAGTGGAATCTGTCAGTATCAGCTGTATCTCATGAAGTGACTGCGCCATGCTTTTCTTTTCTGGCGTATTTAACGAAAAATCTATCGTATCACCCACAGTAGCAACGGCTTCAAACTCCATACCTTGAATGGTAAAAGGTTCACCTGACACATAGTTGACCGTATCAACAATCGCACCAGTACCTTGATTTACCATCTGTGCCTGGCCAGTACCCAAAAACGTGATTTGATAGTCGTTGTTTGCGGCTGTCACCGGGTCATAGTTTTTATCAAAGAATGTATCAAACGTACCCTGTTGTTTTACTGTGGCACCTTCTAGATCGGTAACCGTATTGCCCGTGACTGAAAACTTAAAACGAGATAGAACATTTTCAAACACTTCGTATCCGTTACTCGTAGACTGAATTTTGGAACTGTTTGAAAGCTGAATAAAACTAACGCCAGGATCGCCAGCAAATGTAATCGCATTGCCCGTGGCAGATGGGTTGAAATCGAATGCCTGATTTCCAGACTGAAACCCAGCATACAGATAGTTTCCGTCTGCATCCTGCGCATTCATCAAATCAAAAACTTCAAGCTTAATCTGCTCAAGTTCGGCCCCAATTGCGCGCTTATCTGGATCTGAAAGAATACCGTTGCCCGCTTGAACAACTAGCGTTCTTGCGCGGTTGATTGAATCAGTAATATTAGTAAGCACTGCCTCTTGCTGTTCCAGCGAGCCCGTAACTAAGTCATTGTTGCGCTGAAACTGCGTTAACTCGTCTATTTCTTCAGTTAATCTCAGTACTTTAGCCGCGCCTACTGGGTCGTCACTTGGGGTAATAATGCGGTTACCCGATGCAAGCTGTTGCTGCGTTTTGGCTAGATCACTTTGGCTATTCAATATAGAACGCATGTTCTGATCATAAATTTGATTTGTAGAAATACGCATTACTCACCTACCTTGCGGACTGCAAAATGGTATTAAATAAATCCTGAGCTGTCGTTAATATACGCGCAGCTGCGGAATAGCTTTGTTGATATTTTATCAAGTTCGCTGCCTCTTCATCTAGGCTGACGCCAGAGACCGACTCGAACCAATTTTGAGATTGCACCTGCATTGCTTCAGCCGACGCCAACGAAACATTTGCCATTGCAGCGTCCTCTCCCACTCTTCCTACCATTGACGCATACGCATCCTGAAAAGTACGGGGAGTATTAGTAGACTCACTACTTACCTGCACTGTTTCGTCATTTTGAAGCGCGGCAAGGTTCAGTGCGTTACTGTTATCATTAAATCCATCTGTATTATAGCTAATTGAAAAACTATCTCCGGCACGCGGCGCACCATCTAAGCTAAAGTCATAACCAGGATAATCTGTAAGTCCGGCAAATGCGGCTGGCCAGGTCCCGCTGTTTTTAGCCTGATCGATGAGATTATCTAGATCGGTGGCTCCCGTAACCGTTGCTATTGTTGCTCCCGTGCCATCTAAAACATCAAAGGTGTCTGCTGCCGTGAAAACAATTTGAGCTGGCGCTGCGGTATCAATACCACCAGCACCATCGAAAGCAGAACGGTCTGTACCCGCGCCAACAATGGTATTAGTCACTATAGTATTAATAGTATTGGCGGTCCCTAAATTGGTACTGTCTGCACCAGCGCGAACAGGGTTTGCAAATGCGAGGTCTTCTGGTCTATTGGTTGCTAACGTTATATTGGAAGCTACGGTTTTAGTAGGCTGTATTAAGAATTCATTACCAATTGCATATGTTCCGGTACCTGAGAAGTCAACTTCAATCCCTCCCGGAAGTTCGTTAAACCCCGTCGTAACTGCGAAATTTGAAAAAACGAGATCGTTACCCGAGCCATCTTTTTTCGTCGTACCATCAGCATTAAGTAGCGTAATTTCAATCTCGGTTGGCACACCAGCGGCGACGTTAGTCACTTCTATTCGATAATCAGCGTCTGTTAATTCTGCACTTTGCCCTTCTGTCACCTGGGCAGTTACTATGTAGTCACCGGTTGTACCCTCATAGGCTAGACCAGTGAAAGTGGGAATGTTGAAGATATTTCCGCCTAATTGACCATCTAAATCCATGCCGAGCTTGTTTTGCGTATTCATCGCATCAGCAAAGGCAATAGAGAGTTGGCCTACGTCGCGCATGGCTGGGCCAAGAATTTCATCGCGATAACGAAAAAGCCCCCCCATCGAACCGCCTAAATCACTTTCTACTATACGTATAGAGGCATCACCTTTGGTTGTCGAACCAAAATCGGTCTCAAGTTTTAATTCCTTAAAATTAAGGTCCGCGTTGGTATTAAGCTCGAATAAATTGAAGGCGCCGTTTTCCAAAACAAGCGATTCACCAGAAGTTAAATTGATAGTGACTGCGCCATTTTGAATCTCACTTTCTTTGACTGTAATGCCCATAATAGAAGCAAGTTCATCAATGGCTTGGTCTCTCTCGTTAAGCAATGCACTGGGCTCGTCACTTGTGTTATTGCCATTGGCAATAACAATATTTCGATTTAAATCACCAATATTACCAATAAGCGTATTGGCGCGATTGACAAGCGAGGTGAACTCTAAATTAAGCTCTTCTTCTTTCTCAATCATGTAGTCAGAGAGCGTCTTCATACGGTTGTATAGCGACTCTGACTTACCTAAAACCTGTTCTCGTGACGCTAGGTTAGTTGGATCATCTGCGGCAGTTTGCAAAGCAGAAAAATACTCTGTTAAACCTTGAGAAATGGAGTTCGCTTCACTGGCGAGTAAATTATCGATTGCCGTCGTTTTTTGTGAGAGCGACTCTAACTCGCCCACCGATGTAATATCCCTGCGAAGCTGATTTTGAGCAAATACGTTAATAATTCGCTCGGTGTTACCAATCTCAACACCAAATACACCACTATTTTCTATTTCAGTACGTTGGCGCACATAGCCAGGCGTATTGACGTTTGCAATATTGTTACTGGTGGTTTGCAGTAGCTTGCTGCTGGCATTAACACCACTTGTTGCAATAGAAAATAAATCAACCCTATTCATAGCGTCCTCTCCATTCCTACGGCATTAGTGTGTTAAGTCGGTCGCTGTTGTATACCGACATGATTTTATTCGCGTATTCAGGGTCGGTTGCATAACCAGCGTCTTGCAGTGCCTGCGTGTATTGACGTGCATCTGAAGCTTGCTCTGCGGCGCGACTATAACGAGGCTGTGACGTAATGAAACGACCATAGTCTTCCATCGCCTCTTGAACTGAGTCATAAGAGCGGAACGCTGCTTTTTGTTTTTGTGCTACGCCATTACTAAACTCAAGCGTATCAACCACAGCCTGCTTGCCTTGCCACTCCTTGTTAGCTTTGATGCCAAACAAATTGTGAGAGCTTTTGCCATCAGCTGAGTGAATAACAAATTTCCCCCAACCCGTTTCTACCGCAGCCTGAGAGAGAATAGCTTTGGGGTCCATGCCATATTTAGCCGCTACCTTTTCAGCCATGGGCATCAAGCTTTCAACAAACTGCTCAGGACTGTCGAACATTGCATCTTTACGCGCAGACTGTGAGCGTATTGAGCGAGAGTTCAGAGCGATATCTTGAGCCTCTTCAATAGACTGAGCCCTTTCTCGATTTAACGATGATAGGTTTCCATCACTTCTAATCACACTTGATGGGATATAACTATCCTCTGTTTGCCCAAGCTGCTTAACGATGACATCCGCTAATCCAAGCCCGCCATTAGAGGTCAAGTCGGTCGCTAATTGTTGGTCATGCATATCGCGGTAAAACTTAACTTGTTGCGAATTAAACGGACTATTTTCATCCGCTAACGCATCTTGCGCCTTACGCATCGACTTCAGCATCATTTGCACGAAAATAGCTTCAAACTGCTCAGCGGCTTCTTGCAGTACCGTCTCATCACCGGACGCAATTGCCTCACGCATTTTATTGATACTGCCTAGGTCGTGCACGTTGCGAGCCATATCGAGTTGATTTTTAGTGCTAAGCGCTTCCATCGATGATGTCCTAAATGATGATTAACTCACCTCGTAAGGCACCGGCCTGACGAAGTGCTTCAAGAATTGCCATCAGGTCGCCTGGAGCTGCACCCACTTCATTTACAGCGCGAACCAGTTGGTCTAGCGTCACGCCGGGCTCAAACTTGAACATACGGCTGTCAGCAAGATCTACGTCTACGATAGATTGTGTCGTAATCGCTGTTTGCCCATCACCAAAGGCATTGGGTTGAGAGACTTGTTGATTTTCTGAAATAGTCACAGTTAAGCCACCGTGTGTAATTGCTGCAGGCAACAGCCTTACATCAGAGCCGATAACAATGGTTCCTGTGCGACTATTAATTACCACGCGTGCTGGCGCATCGGCAGGTGTAAACTCGAAGTTTTCAAGTGTCGCTAAGAACCCCACACGCTGGCCGGCGTCACGCGGTGCACTTACTCTCACTGAAGCAGCGTCTATAGGCTTTGCAATGACATAACCGTTTTCTGGTTGTGCCCCCAAACGCTCATTGATGGTGTCGGCTAGCGCTTTTGCAGTAGAAAAATCTGGATAATGCAGGTTCAGCGTAAGCGTATCGCCGTTGGCAAACCCACTTGGAACGCTTTGTTCAACCATTGCGCCATTGGGGATGCGCCCTACTGTAGGCGTGTTAACTACAATACGAGAACCATCCCCCCCCTCGGCACCAAACCCGCTAACCACAAGGCTTCCTTGTGCAACAGCGTATACTTTGCCGTCGACACCGCGAAGAAACGTTTGCAAAAGAGAACCGCCTTGCAGGCTCTTTGCCTCGCCTACCGAAGACACTGTGACATCAATAGTCTGCCCCGGCTTACTAAAGGCAGGCAGATTGGCATGAACTGCAACAGCAGCAACATTTCGAGTATTTGGACGAACAGTAGCGTCCATACGAATACCGAAGTTTGCCAACATGGTTCTAAAACTTTGCTCTGTAAAAGGGTTTTGTTCACCGGTTCCTGGCAAACCGACCACCAACCCATAACCAATTAGCTGGTTTGAGCGAACACCTTGGATAGAAGCTACATCTTTGATTCGCTGCGCATGGGCATCACCAAAGTTACCTACGCTTAAGCAAAGTAAGATGCCAACTAAAGAAATATAACGCATAACCACACTCTCCACGTTAAAGCGGCCACCAAGACGATGAGAAGAACTTTGACAGCCACCCCTTTTCTTGCGCTTTGGCAAAGGTGCCTGTTCCGCTGTATTGAATCCGTGCATTGGCAATTCGCGTTGATTCAATTTGGTTGTCAGGATTGATATCCAGCGGTCTCACAATTCCCGTGAGGCGGATGTACTCATCACCATGATTTAGCGTCATCCACTTTTCGCCTCTCACTACCAAGTTGTTGTTGGGTAAGACATCGACTACGGTTACCGATATGGCGCCTTGCAAACTGTTCGTTTGGTTAGCAGCGGCATCTCCAGAAAAGTCATTGGAAGAGTCAAGCCCAAGTTGAATTGACTCACCACCAATATTGATAGCGTTACCCGCTAACCCAGTTATCGGTTGCAAATCAGCGGTAGTCTCACGTGACGTGGTTGTATTTGCCGACTTGGTTGCTGCTGTGTTTTCGCTAAGCACGACCGTGATGATGTCACCGATTTGTCGAGCGGTTACATCAGAGTACAAACTGTTTGCAAGGTGAGGCCTAAACAACGAACCATCTTCAATCACAGTCTCTTGTGGATAGTTGGGCACTACGGGGGCATAAAACGGATCGTTTGCTTGAACACGATTATCGGTCGTGCTTTGGCATGCACTAAGAAGTCCACAGATAAGAATAACAATAGGCCCGCGCATTTCACTCTACTCCTACAACTGCTGAATAACTTGACCAAGCATCTGGTCAACAGAGGAAATCACTTTTGAGTTCATCTCGTAAAGACGCTGACTTTCGATGAGGTTTACCAACTCCTCCGTCACGTTTACGTTTGACGTTTCAAGCGTACCTTGGGAAATCATGCCAAGCCCTTGAAGACCCGGAATCCCTTGAATTGGCGCACCACTAGATGCAGTTTCCACATAAAGGTTTTGTCCCGTAGGCTGAAGCCCTGTCGGGTTGACGAAATCGGTAACGTTGAGCTGTCCAAGCAATTGAGGTTCGGCTTGTCCACGAATGCTCACGCTAATTTGGCCGTCTTGCGATATGGTAATTTGCTGAGCATCAGGAGGAATAGTTACCTGAGGCTGCAGCAGGTAGCCCGCGCCAGATGTCACAATTTGACCTTGATCATTCAAGCTAAATTGACCGTTTCTACTATAAGCCAGCGTACCGTCTGGTTGCAGTATCTCGAAATAACCACGACCTTGAATAGACAAATCAAGCGCATTCTCAGTGGTTAACAAATTACCCTGCGTGTGTGCCTTTTGGGTAGATACGACCTTCGAGCCCGAACCCAACATTAAACCTGACGGCAACTCAGTGTCAGCTGACGAACGCCCACCCGGCTGATTGATGTTTTGATAAAGCAGGTCTTCAAACACCGCACGGTCTTTTTTAAAGCCTACCGTTGATGCGTTCGCTAGGTTGTTCGATACCACAGCTACATCAGTTTGAGCGGCATCAAGTCCGGTTTTACTTATCCACAGTGCTGGATGCATGTTAACCTCCGACGTTGTCTACTGGACAACAAATATAGAAATACGTTTATATAATGCGCAGCAACATGTTGCCGCGAGTATCGAGTTCTTCTGCTTGCTTCATTACTTTGACTTGAAGCTCGTAGTGACGCTGTAAGCTGATCATGTCGACCATTTCTTCCACTGCGTTTACGTTTGAACCTTCCAACATGCCAGACATCACTTTCACATTGGCATTCGGGTCTGCAATAGAACCATCTTCCATTCTAAATAGGCCATCTCTCCCGCGTTCCATATCTGCGTAGTTAGGACTAACCAACTTCAATCGCCCTACCTCTTCGATAACATTTGCGGGCGCGCCCACTTGTCTCATCGACAGTGTCCCGTCTGACGCTATGTTCAGGTTGTCTAACGGTACAGGTAGAAAAATAGGCCCGTTATCGCCGAGTACGGGACGCCCTTGTACGTCCGTCAAAATTCCGTCATCTGCCAGTTTGAAGTTGCCATTTCTTGAATAAGCTTCTTGACCGTTTTGGTCTTGTACCGCAAACCAGCCATCGCCTTGAATCGCCACATCGAGGTCACGCTCGGTCTTTATCATGGGACCGGACTCGTAGTTATTCG
>CAYVST010000117.1:0-10213 GCA_964454185.1 uncultured Alteromonas sp. | reverse complement strand
TGCAGTATTCTTGGCGGCGGTTTTTTGTTGTTTATTCTTCTTACCCTGTCATAAATTTGGCATAACGCCCAAATTAACTCCTAACCTAATGATTTATATGGCTAATTAAAGTTGGCAAGCGCTTTGCTTTGTCAGTGGTATAAAGCATATTTTCAAAAGTATTGCGCAGACTTTCTTATACCAATGGTCAACAGGTTGTAATTGTTTGTCGATGCTTTTACTAGCACTCTAGGAGCGGTTATGGACGTCAAAGCCAACAGTTTGTATCAAGAAATGCAAAACATGATTGGGCAAACTCGTCTACAGGTTAATGAGCCTCAGCAACTAAACGAAATCAATTCTTCATCAAGCGATTTCGCTACCATGCTCAAAAATGCGGTAGACGGTGTAAACAATATGCAGCTTGAATCTAGAGATGTACAAAAACGTTTTGAAATGGGCGATCCTAACTTGAGCTTAGCCGAAGTCATGTTGACAAAAGAAAAATCGGGCATTGCTTTTGAGGCCACAGTACAGGTTCGAAACAAAGTGCTAGAAGCGTATAAACAAATAATGAACATGCCGGTGTAGGTGGGATTAAGTCATGGCTGAAGCGACAGGTACAAATTTAACCATTCCAGACCAAAACCAGGCGCTAGATAACGAGCCTGAAAACAAATCTGGTTTTATGGATACCCTTGGTAGTGCTGATATGATGCGCCAAATGGCGTTGGTTGTAGTGCTTGTGATTTGTGTGGCCATTGCAATCTTCATTTTAATTTGGTCACAAGAGCCTGATTATCGCCCGTTAGCAAAAATGGAAACGCAGGAACTTATCGAAACCCTCGACTACATGGATGCCAACCTAATTGATTACAAGTTGGAAGGTAATACTGTTTATGTTCGAAGCGATGAGTTTCAAAAGATTCGCTTGGGTATGACCCGCCAAGGGCTTACGAATGCGGGTGATGCAGGAACCGATATCATCATGCAAGATATGGGGTTCGGGGTAAGTCAGCGCGTTGAAATGGAGCGCCTAAAGCATGCTCGCGAACAACAAATAGCGGCGACAATAGAAGATATAGCAAGTATCCAAAAAGCCCGTGTTTTACTGGCTATGCCCAAAGAGAATGTGTTTGCTCGTCGTGAGAAAAAGGCATCAGCGACTGTAGTACTTACGGCCAAGCGAGGGTCTGTAATTGCAGGTGAAGAAGTTGATGCGGTGGTTGATATTGTGGCGTCTGCGGTGCAAAACATGGAGCCGTCAAAAGTGACGGTGACCGACAGCAACGGGCGACTCCTAAATTCAGGTTCACAGGATTCGATGAGTGCGAGAGCGCGCAAAGAATACGAAATTGAGCGCCAGCGCGAACAAGAATATTTGGAAAAAATTGACGCTATTCTTATTCCAGTTTTAGGTATTGGTAATTACACCGCACAAGCTGATGTGACCATGGACTTCACCGCCATGGAACAAACCCAGAGAAGCTACAACCCTGATCTTCCTGCTGTGCGTAGCGAAATGATCATGGAAGAAAATAGTGTTGGTGGTGGTGTAGGTGGCATTCCTGGAGCACTGTCGAATCAACCTCCACTAGATTCGAATATTCCCGAAGAAGCTACATCAGGTTCACAGCAAACACTGCCAGGTCGCACGGCAAAGGAATCGACCCGTAACTACGAACTTGATACCACCATTAGTCATACCAAAAAACAAACCGGTGTTATCCGCAGACTAAGCGTGTCAGTGGCCGTTGACTATGCACAAGTTGCCGGTGAAGACGGTGCGATGACGCCTACACCACGTAAACAAGAAGAAATTCTTAATATCCGCAGACTATTGCAAGGCGGAATAGGCTTCGACGTTACTCGTGGTGACTCGCTAGAAGTAGTGAGTGTGCCGTTCACGCGCATGGACGCGGGGGAAATAGAAGATATACCACTTTGGGAGCAACCAGGTTTTCTGCCTATTCTCAAGCTAGTTATTGGTGGTTTGGTTATAATAGTGCTTATTATCTTTGTAATACGCCCAATGTTACGTCGCTTAATCAATCCTGATGAGTCGACGGAAGCCGAAGAATTTGACGCAGATGAAGGTCTCGACCTTGGTGATGACACCATCAGCATGCTAACGTCCGAATTTGATGAGGGACAAGTTGGCTTTGCGCCAGACGGCTCGCTCATGTTGCCAGATCTTCACAAAGATGAAGATGTATTAAAAGCAGTGAGAGCCCTTGTTGCGAATGAACCTGAACTATCAGCCCAAGTAGTGAAGGGCTGGTTGATGCAAGACGAGTAGTGAGAGAGTAATTATGGCTGAAGAACTCGCAAATGTTGAAGAACCGTCATACGATGTCAGTAAATTAGAAGGCGTCGAAAAAGCTGCTATCTTGCTACTGAGTTTATCTGAAGAAGATGCGGCACAAATCTTAAAGCACTTAGAGCCAAAACAAGTACAGAAACTCGGTACTGAAATGGCCAAAGTGGATGATATGACGCAGACCAAAATCACTGCGGTACATAAACACTTTATCGAAGAAATTCAAAACTACAGCACCATTGGTTTCCAAAGCCAAGACTTTGTTAAGCGAGCGCTTACCGCAGCATTGGGTGAAGACAAAGCGGCTAACCTTATCGATCAAATTCTTATGGGTAGCGGTGCCAAAGGCCTCGACTCATTGAAGTGGATGGATTCGAAACAGGTGGCAAGCATCATTAGAAATGAGCACCCGCAAATTCAAACTATCGTATTGTCGTATCTTGAGCCAGAGCAAAGTGCCGAAATATTGGCTCAGTTCCCTGAAAAGGTTCGTCTTGACCTTCTTATGCGTATTGCGAACCTTGAAGAAGTTCAACCTGCAGCGCTGCAAGAACTTAATGAAATTATGGAGAAACAGTTTGCGGGTCAAGCGGGTACGCAAGCGGCGAAAATGGGCGGCTTGAAGTCTGCCGCGAACATCATGAACTATCTCGATACAGCCATTGAAGGTCAGTTGATGGATGCGATTCGAGAGCAAGACGAAGAGATGAGTCAACAGATTCAAGATCTTATGTTTGTCTTTGATAACCTTGTTGATGTTGATGATAAAGGCATACAAGCCATATTGCGTGAAGTTCAGCAAGATGCGTTGCTCAAAGCCATTAAAGGCGCAGACGAAGAGCTTAAAGAGAAAATTATGCGCAACATGTCAAAACGTGCGGCGGAAATGCTTAACGATGACCTTGAAGCGCTGGGGCCAGTGCGTATTAGCGAAGTTGAAACGGCGCAAAAAGAAATTCTCTCGGTGGCGCGTCGCTTGTCTGACTCTGGTGAAATCATGCTTGGAGGCGGTGGCGGCGAAGAGTTCCTGTAATGGGGTAGCAGTGTAGCGATTTACACTGCAACCACGCCGTGCAAAGGCCTAACTGTCTGGTAAACAAATGACCGTAAAGAAAAATTTTAGCGAAGATGAAGCGAGTGAGGCCAAAAAGTGGGACTTACCTTTTGTCGATGATCCGCGTGCGCCAAAAGAAAATGAGCCAACTAATGCGCTAAATCGCCGTTCAGACTGGAAGTATGAACCGCCTGAAGAAGAGGAAGAAATTCTTCCGCCAACAGCACAAGAAATAGAGGCAATAAGACAAGCTGCGTACGAAGAAGGCCACGAAGAAGGCAAAGCGGCAGGTTTTGAAGAAGGTAAAGCGCAAGGGTTGGAGAGCGGGCTTGCCGAAGGGCAAGAAACGGGACACGCAGAAGGATTAGCTCAAGGTCTAGATGAAGGTAGACAACATATAGCCACACAAGCCGAAGTATGGCAGCTTCTGGCGGATAAGCTCCATGACCCACTGTCACAAGTTAACGATGAAACTCGAGATCAATTGGTCAAGCTTGCAGTAACCCTTGCAAAAGCGGTAATCAGAACAGAGGTTACAACCAATACGCAGGTGATCCTTCAAGCGCTAAGCGAGGGGATAAAAGCACTGCCTATTAACCAAACTGAGTTTCAAATTCACATGCGCCCTGAGGATATTAGCTTAGTAAAAGCGCATTTTGGTGAGGATGAGATTGCGAAAAAAGGCTGGAATTTTATCGAATCTCACGCAATGGAACGCGGTGGTTGTGATATTGCTACTACACACAATGCTGTTGATGTATCTGTAGAAAGGCGATGTCGAGATGTCATCGATAAATTTATGCTAAACCAAGGGCTGTCAGATGACTAGCCCGTGGTATAACCATTTCGAGTCGCTTGCCAAACAAGTCAATGCTCCACCTATCGTTGCAGCGGGAAAACTTGTACGCGGTATTGGGCTTACGCTTGAGGCTGTCGGGTGTCAGTTACCCGTAGGTAGTCAATGTTTAGTACAAACAATTGAAGGCGAGATTGAAGCCGAAGTGGTTGGTTTCGGTGACGATATTACGTATTTAATGCCTACTGAAGCGGTAAGAGGTATTGTGCCGGGTAGCCGAGTGATGCCCTTAAACAGACAAAGTGGCTTACCTGTGGGTATGGGGCTTTTAGGCCGCGTGGTTGACGGTAACGGGCAACCTCTGGATGGGTTAGGTGCGATAGAAGCAGAAGCAAGAGCGCCAACTACTCGTCCTCCCATGAACCCGCTTATTCGTCGTCCAATTAATACCCCTATGGATGTAGGTGTACGTGCAATAAACGCGTTAAATACCGTCGGTGTTGGTCAGCGAATGGGCTTATTTGCAGGCAGCGGCGTGGGTAAAAGTGTCTTGTTGGGGATGATGACGCGAGGCTGTGAGGCAGACGTTGTCGTAGTTGGACTCGTTGGCGAACGTGGTAGAGAGGTAAAAGAGTTCATTCACGAGATACTCACCGAAGAAGAAAGACAACGCGCTGTGGTTGTGGCAGCACCAGCCGACACGTCGCCATTAATGAGACTTAAAGGTTGTGAAACGGCTGTCACTATTGCTGAGTACTTTCGTGACAAGGGCATGAAAGTCCTGCTTCTAATTGATTCTTTAACACGCTACGCAATGGCGCAGCGTGAAATTGCATTAGCGGTAGGAGAGCCACCAGCAACAAAAGGCTATCCACCTTCAGTTTTCGCACGTTTACCGGCACTGGTTGAACGCGCAGGCAATGGCAGCGAACGTCAAGGTTCGATAACGGCGTTTTATACAGTACTGACGGAAGGAGACGACCTACAGGACCCCATCGCAGATGCTGCCCGTGCTATCCTTGATGGCCATGTGGTGCTCTCTCGCACACTTGCTGATAGCGGTCATTATCCTGCAATCGACATTGAAGCGTCAATTAGCCGTGTAATGCCCATGGTGGTTAGCGAGGAACACCAGCTTATGGCGAGAAGAATCAGGCAGGTGTATTCAAACTATAAACAAAATCAAGATCTTATCTCTATCGGCGCGTACGCGAAAGGGTCGGATCCGCGCATCGATTTGGCTATCCGCGCTGAACCCGCTATTAACGCTTTCCTGCAGCAGGGAATGACGCAAGTGCTTCCGTATGATGAAAGTTTAGAAGGCATGGCGGCGTTAGCCAAAGGCCTTGGCTAGTGTTAGTGGTGAATTTCTATGTCTAAGCAACTTCAACGCCTTGCTGAGTTCGAAAAAGAGAAAGAAGAACGCGAGTCTCGCTATTATCGTCAGGCACTGCAAAATGTTGAACAACAAAAGCAAAAGCTAAATAGCCTCGAACAATATCGCATAGATTATATCAAGGGGATACAGCAAACAGGGCAAGGCGGCGTAACGGCAACCTACTACCAACAGCATCTCTCTTTTGTGGGTAAGTTAGATAAAGCCTGTGAGCAACAAATGCAAGTTATTGCTCGCGCTAACATGGCAGCAGACCAACGTAAGCAGTTGTGGCTGAAACAACAACAGAAGGTTAAAGCTGTCGAGCTACTGCTTGATAAAAAGAAAATGGCAGAGCAAAAAAAGGCGGCGAAAGAGGAACAGGCCATGATGGACGAATTTGCCATGCAGCGTTTTTTCAGGGCCAAGCAATCTACTTTCTAAGCCGAGACAAACCACGCCAATTTATAACTTACTGATATAAAATCTTTTTTTATTCTCACACGTCACACAAATGCCAATTGGCGCGACCTTTGCAAAATCAATATACATAAACGTGTTTTAACAGAGCTCACTGTAAAACATGAAGCCGAGTAAATAAGGTTAATGACTGAAACGTATAAGGTTTTTAGAAATAGCTTAACGAGTTTACTCACAAGCGTATCACAGTAGAACGGTAGAAGATTATGCAACAAGTTGCCGCACAGAGAACAGACCTTGCCGCTTTGCCTTTTTCAGCAACAAGCACAGCCAAAGCTGTAGAAACGGGTATCGATGGGCAAAGCCAGCGCAGTGCCAATGGCGCATTCGACAATCTCTATCAAGATGCTCGTGCTCAAAATAAGCAGAGAAACGAGAAAACAGCATCAGCATCTTATACGCCTCGTGCTTCGGAACCATCGAATACTTACGGTGCAAGCGTACGGGCAGGTAAAGACAGGGATGCAGGACATACTTCATTGCCTGATGATGAAAAAATATCTGATATTCCTCCCACTAAAGACGCACGACCCAATAGTGAACCTCAAACGCCAGACACGCGCGATATTCAAGAACGTGATGCCCAAAACCAAAAGGCGGGTTCGGGCCCTGACGGCAGTGATGCTAATGACGGTCAGTCTCAAACGTCTCAGAAGCTTAATGAACAGGTTTCAAACGACGGAGATGTTGAGCAAGGAGATGTAACCGAAACCGTTTATGTCGTGGGTGACGGCGGAGAGAAAGATGCAAACGCAGGCGTTATTATTACGCCTGGAACGCCAGATGGAAAAGTGGCTGAGTCAGACGCCAATGAGCAAGACGTTACGGAACCAGACTGGGTGGCCTTCGTTGAAAGAATTGCAAATCGCCACGCCAATCAGTCTGCAGGAAGTGATGCTTCCCAAAGACTTGCCGTCGATGGTGAATCCACGGTGGCAGGTGAAGTAAGAGAAATCGGCAAATTGTGGAAACTACCTGATGATGTAGATACAGATTCTGTCGATTCCGTACTGTCGCACCTGCTGTCGCAGCTGCAGGGCAAGTCTGGCGAACAAGTAGAAAACACTGGAGAATCAACGGAACTACTGGCCGATGATTTGTCAGAGGACGTTATCAATACACTGCGTGCATTAGTCGATTTGTTAAATGGTAAAGGCGCTGAGGGTGCCAGCGATGAAGGCAGCATTGTTGAGGGGTTGGCGGAAAGTCCACAAGATGGCAAGGCAAGCGCGTTGTTTAGCGACGAAAATTTGGCGTCCTTAATCAATCAGCTTCTTAGCAAAGACGACGGACAACCTCATTTAGCGTCTACCGATACTGAACCAACGTTAACACAATCGGAATCAGACGGCGCGTCGTCGCTTACTGCTGAAGAAGAGTTTGTTTTAAGCATTCTCAAGCAAGCACTCGATGGAGAAGAGAGCGCAATAAGTGAAGATGTACTTGAAGATTCAGTTGGCCTCTCGCCTCAGGTTTCTGAAGCGGTGAAGTTAGCAAGTGATAAGGGATCGTTAACCCAGAACACTCAGGTAAGTTCAACAGATGGCACCAGCGACAAGGCTAATATGGCGTTGCAAGGTGAAGGACAGCAAGAGCAAACAAACGAACTACTTGCTGCAATAGCTAAGCTTCCAGCTGAGGGCGCGCAGAAAGCGACAGAAGCATTTGCTGATCGCATAGTAGCGACAATGCCAAATGGGGCACAGCAGCAAACGGTAAAGAACAATATCATCGCAGGTATCAATGAGTTTCAACAGCAAGTACAACAAGGCCGAGAGCCTGGTATAGACCTGGCTGCCATTGTTGAGGATGCGGCAAAAGAAGCCGCGGTCTCATCTGATGTGGCTGCAAGCTTGAGTGCTCGTGTCGACGGTCAAGCGTCTCAATTCCTTCAGTTAATGAACAATACCCAATCAAGCGTTCAGCAAGTGTTGCAAGCACAAGTCGCACAAGTCGACAATGTGATAGACGAAAACAATCAATTTCGTTCTGAGGCGTCAAAAACACAGCAGCAGTTTGAAGGGTTTGATAAAGCGGTGAATATTCACAAACCAGAAGGGCAGCAGCAGCTCAATGAAAAAATCCGTTGGATGGTGAATGCAAGAAATACGATGGCGGAAATTCGCCTTGATCCGCCTGAATTAGGCAGTATGCAAGTTAGAGTGAATGTTGCCGGTGATGCGGCGAGCGTCAGTTTTGTCGTGCAATCTCAACAAGCAAAAGATGCGTTGGCTGATGCGATGCCAAAATTACGCGACATGCTGCAAGAACAGGGTATTGAGCTAGGAGATGCGCAGGTGCGAAAAGATAACTCTAGCGGAGAAAATGGCCAGCAACTTGCAAATAGCCAAGGTAATGGGCAGTCGAGTCAAGGTAACCGTGGAAATAATGACGCCGCAGATAATGACATCGACGACACACGTGTTATTGAACAATCGGTGACACGAGAGCTAAAAGGCGGTATTGACTTTTATGCATAAAGAATTGGTCATTCAGTGGCCAAGGATAAGTCGTTGCATGGTGATACCGTCAGTAAACTGTTATTTTTGATGTCATGTAACACGCGTATAATACGCGCGATAGCATTGCCATTTTTGGCTGAAACACGATAATACAAGTAATTGCATTTTAATAACGAGTTGCACATGGCTGAAGAAGAATTACAGGTAGAAGAAGGCGGTAAAGGCAAAAGCAAGATGATGTTAATCATCATTATTGCGGTGGTGTTAGTTGGTGGCGGTGCCGCTGCGTACTTCTTGCTATTTGCGGGTGGCGATGAGCCAGCAGCAGAACAACTTGCTGAAAGCGACGCTGAGTCTGCGCCGATGGAAGAGGCCAGTATGGGCGGTAAGGCCGAAATGGGCACAGCGTTGTATGTTGCTATGCCAAGGCCGTTTGTTTTCAATGTACCTGGCAGCGGTAGAGATAGACTGGTGCAAATAAAGGTACAGCTATTGGTGCGTGGTTCCGACAACGAAGAGTTGGCAAAGACACATATACCGCTTATCGAAGGTACTTTGCTACAGGCATTTAGTATGTCTAACGCTGATGACCTTATTACCGAAGCTGGCAAAATAGAATTGCGACAGCAAGCGGTGATGGAAGTGCAAAAAGCACTGAATGAAATTGAAGGGAAAGACGTTGTGGAGCGTGTACTCTTCACTGGTTTCGTAATGCAGTAACGCATTGCAAGAACGTGTAAACGAAACCAAATATTGAAATAGGTAGATACTGTGAGTGATTTATTATCTCAAGACGAAATCGATGCCCTGTTACACGGGGTAGATGATGTCGAGGAAGATGAAGTCGGCGGGGGCGGCGAGAGTGATGCGTCCACCCTAGAGTATGACTTTTCCTCACAGGATAGAATTGTGCGTGGGCGCATGCCTACGCTTGAAATTGTAAATGAGCGTTTCGCTCGCCATATGCGGGTGAGCTTGTTCAACATGATGCGCCGATCAGCTGAAGTCTCCATTAATGGTATTCAGATGATTAAGTTTGGCGAGTACATTCATACTTTATTCGTTCCCACTAGCCTAAACATGGTGCGCTTTCGTCCTTTAAAAGGAACGGGGCTCATCACAATGGAGGCCAGATTAGTTTTTATTCTGGTTGATAACTTCTTTGGCGGGGACGGTCGCTACCACGCAAAAATCGAAGGTCGTGAATTTACGCCTACGGAGCGCCGTATTATTCAGATGCTCCTAAAAATAATCTTTGAAGATTATAAAGAAGCGTGGGCGCCAGTTATGGACGTGTCTTTTGAGTATCTTGACTCAGAAGTAAACCCCGCCATGGCAAATATAGTGAGTCCAACGGAAGTTGTGGTGATAAGTTCCTTTCACATTGAATTAGATGGGGGCGGTGGTGATTTTCACGTTTCGCTTCCTTATTCGATGTTGGAGCCTATTCGTGAATTGCTTGATGCTGGTGTTCAAAGCGATAAAGAAGATACTGATTTACGTTGGAGCAAAGCGCTACGCGATGAAATTATGGACGTGAAAGTCGCATTGACCACCCATATGCTAGACGTGGATGTGCCTCTGCGCGAGGTCATGGATTTTAAAGCGGGTGACATTATCCCCGTTGAAATGCCAGAAACGATCACGGTGCTGATTGAGGATTTACCCACTTTCAGAGCGAAATTAGGACGCTCACGCGATAATCTTGCGTTGAAAATAGTCGAAAAAATTGCAAGACCGACTTCTG
>CAYVST010000116.1:0-10225 GCA_964454185.1 uncultured Alteromonas sp. | reverse complement strand
AGCCCTTTATTTATAAGGACTGTGGCTTAATTTGCATTAAAAGTGAATAACTATTTAACGCTGGGCTATAGCATTTGGTGATAACCGCGAAGGACAGCGTAGGAAAGGTGTAAGCACGTATTCGAGGTAAGTATGTCCTTACACAAAATTGTCATATATTAAATGAAAACAGAGCACTCACCTGAATGATGAGTGCATGAATATCCAAATAAAAATTTACTGATTGTCGTCGTTTTCTACTAATGGAAGGGTAAAAACGTCAACCGATTTAAGCTTCTCTAACGAGCCAGCAGGATATTCTTGTTCGTTAAGTAGAGGTCGTACTTCTTTTATATCAACCAGCTTTAACTGGTGTAGCATACGTATTTGCGTGTACGCACGCGCCTGATGAAGTGATTTGGCTAGGGTGTTGTGTTTGGTTGGCGCATTATCAGCGCACAAGCGCATCGCATCGGCAATACGCAAGCGAGAGAGCTGCATATATGCCAATACATCTGCGGTAACTGCGTCTGCGAACTCTTGTTGTAATGCAATGAGGTGGTTTGCAGAAGGCACTATCTTCAATAGAGCGCCATAACGTTTTTGTTCTTTGTCCTTTTGGCATTCTTGTAGAAGATGCATCTGGATTTTGTCAAAAAGCTTGAAGTAAAGCCTCGTTACGGCGCAGCGCCCTAAATTACTTAGCATACCTAACGTATAAGCTTCATTTGCATTTAAACCTGTTTCTGAACCCAGGTGTTTAGCAGTTAGCGCAATCCCGGTCGCATAAGCCAGGTACTTTTGCTTTATTTGAGGGTAGGGGTCTGTCACTTGTGGTAGTGCGCGCTTGAAAATAAAGTAGGGTATCAACAGCCTTAAGTTGTCTATTCCCAAAAAGCTCAGTGCGGTTCTAAGGGTTTCTACTACAATGATTCTACCCCGGGAATCTTTACGTCTGAAGCGCGGGGTATTGACCACTGCAATTAGGTCATCGTAAAGCCAAGGCATAGTGGCAGCAATAGGCTCGAGCTTTGAAATCGTGCAAGCACGAACCGATAGGGCGTCGAGAAGCTCACCAATATTTTCAGGTATGTACAGTGTACTTTGACAGAGCTCTTCTGTGTTTGACAAATACTCGGTCATTTCACCAAGCAATATTTCGTGTACTTGATGATTTATTGATTCCACATAGCTTGCTTCAGACTTCTCTTGAAGTCGTTTATTTTCGATGGCGATCTTTTCAACGTGCAACAGGCGCCTGCGGGCGTCCCCTTGCTCAGACTGCTCGTATGTAACCTCACCAACACGACGTCGCCCCAGCATTTCAAGCACTCGCTCGGGCGAGACAATCAAGTTCTCAAATCGATCGTCCATGGTAGGTGGCATTGAAGCCCCAGTGGTCATGTTAAATGCACTCCTACTTAATACTTTCTTTACTACTGCAACACTATCGTACATGGAGGGCCTACTACTTCGCAGAACGCGACATCTTATTATTAGTAACATCGAGTATGGTTATATACCCCTATTCTTATATAGCAAAGTGTCAATAAAAAAACAGGGGGCGCGTTTAGGATATCGGCTTCTGGACGATTTACTTAAGAATTTACATGCGATGCTGTAAAAAAGACTTAAGAACAGCGTGACCATGTTGTGTAAGTAGCGATTCCGGGTGATATTGTACACCCCAAATTGGGTAATGCGTATGAGATATGGCCATGATTTCTCGTTGTCCACATACTGTTTCACACCAGGCGTCAACACGAAGCGTTGACGGTAAAGTATCGGGTGACAACACTAACGAATGATATCGTGTGACATCAAACTTATCCGGTAGCTTAGAAAAAAGCCCTTGGTTTTCATGATGCAATGTTGACACCTTGCCATGTTTTATTTCCTTGGCACCTACAACATCTGCGCCGAAAACTTGGCCGATGGCTTGATGACCAAGACAAACACCCATTATCGGTAGCTTTCCGGCAAAGTGTTTTATAGCCGATAAACTTATACCAGCTTCATTGGGTGTACAAGGGCCAGGGGAAATCACTAACTGTGTTGGAGCAAGGCGCTCGATGTCTTCTATCGATAGCGCGTTGTTGCGCACAACCTCCACATCAGCACCAAGCTCGGTAAAGTATCGCGCTAAGTTGTGCGTGAACGAGTCAAAATTATCAATTAACAGCAACACCGCCGCTATCTACCTCGGTAACTCTTACAGTTGTATTTATGGCTTTGGAATAAAACCTACAGCGTCATAAACTTTTTTCAGTGTTTGCGCGGCGCGTGCACTGGCTTTTTCCGCACCTTGGCGCATAACGTCGTCCAAATATGCACGGTCAGCACGAATTTGAGCATAACGTTGTTGAACTGGCTCAAGCAGAGCCACAACGGCTTCAGCCACATCGCCTTTTAGGTGACCATACATCTTGTTGGTGTATTCTGGTTCAAGTTCTTTGACTGATTTACCTGTTGATAGCGAAAGCAACGTAAGCAAGTTTGACACACCTGGTTTTTCAGCTGGGTTGAAATAGATATTTGCTTGTTCGTCAGAATCAGTGACCGCGCGCTTGATCTTCTTTGTCAGTTTCTTTGGCTCTTCAAGAAGGCCAATAAAGTTATTCGGATTAGTATCCGACTTTGACATCTTTTTCTCTGGCTCTTGCAAACTCATGATGCGCGCGCCGAAGTCTGGAATATATGGGTCAGGCAAACGGAATACATCGCCGTATAGATTGTTCACGCGGGTTGCGATATCACGGGTGAGTTCTAGGTGCTGTTTTTGATC
Organism: uncultured Alteromonas sp.; assembly: GCA_964454185.1. GTDB lineage: Bacteria > Pseudomonadota > Gammaproteobacteria > Enterobacterales > Alteromonadaceae > Alteromonas. The sequence goes on along the minus strand of CAYVST010000116.1, from coordinate 7,461 downwards.
TTCACCCACAGGTACTTTATCTGCTTGGTAAAGCAAGATATCAGCGGCTTGGAGCACGGGGTAGCTGTAAAGGCCTACATTGATATTGTTTTCGTTTTTCGCAGACTTGTCTTTGAACTGCGTCATGCGATTGAGCTCGCCCATTTGTGCGTAACAGTTTAAAACCCATGACAATTGAGCATGCTCAGGAACATGGGACTGCATAAAAATAGTGCTCTTTTGCGGGTCAATACCGCACGCTAGATAAAGTGCTAGTCCATCAAGGCAGGCTTCCGCAAGCTGTTTGGGATCCTGACGCACAGTAATGGCGTGCAAATCAACAATCATGTAAAGACAATCGTGGTCTTCTTGCATGGAAACCCATTGCTTAAGTGCACCCATATAATTGCCAAGGGTGAGTTGTCCAGAAGGCTGGCAGCCACTTAATACAACGGGTTTGTTACTCATTTGTCTTTACCTGTAATACGTTTAATTAATTATGCTTTTGATAGTGATGCAAGTGCTTGGCGCATTTGTCCAATAACATCACTGTAATCATCTTGAGAAAATATAGCTGAGCCTGCCACAAACATGTCGGCGCCAGCTTGAGCAATTTCGCGAATGTTATCGACTTTTACGCCACCGTCAATTTCTATTCGAATGTCAAAGCCACTTTCTTGTACGCGCTGTTTCACTGCACGCACTTTGTCGAGTGTACTGGGGATAAATTTTTGCCCACCAAATCCAGGGTTTACCGACATGATCAAAATGTGGTGTAGCTTGTCCATCACATGATCAAGGTAATGCAGTGGCGTTGCTGGGTTAAACACTAAGCCCGGCTTACAGCCAGAATCAATAATAAGCTGTAAAGAACGGTCAATGTGCTCTGAAGCTTCGGGGTGGAAACTTATATAGCTAGCTCCAGCTTTGGCAAATTTTTCGATAAGGTCGTCGACGGGCTTAACCATCAAATGAACATCAATAGGGGCGGTAATACCATAGTTTCTTAGCGCTTCGCAGATCATAGGCCCAAACGTCAAATTTGGAACGTAGTGATTGTCCATCACATCAAAATGCACCACATCAGCGCCTGCTTTTAATACCGCGTCAACATCATCACCTAATCGCGCAAAGTCGGCTGACAGTATTGATGGAGCTATTAAATATGGTTTCATGGTGCATCCTTTTTACGAATATCAAACGAAAGAGCAATTTACTCTATGAGCGTTATGACTACTTTCATCGTGCAATCTTTGAATTCTGCGGCAGTGTAACCAAAAGTGCTCTTTTTTACTACGTATTGCCGCAATCAGGCCTCTTACAACTAATAATCAATTAACGAAGAGGCGTGCAGCACTGCCCAATTTTGGTGAGATTGCGTTAACTTGGTGCATGATTATGCATTTTGCTTGCATGTCTATTTTTCTTTTTTAGTGCGTAATTTTTTAAAAGTTTATAATAATCAGTTGTTTAAAAAATATTATAGTAAAGTTGCCAATGAACCATAAACGGGCATCATGCTTGCGTTACCCAGTCCAAAAATAAGAAGACAGAAAAACAAATTACAACAAAAAATTTGAATTTCACTGGAGAACACACATGAAAACATCTACAAAAAGAACACTTGTTGCCGCTGCTATCTCTTCAGCGTGCCTTTTAACTGCAATGCCAACTTACGCTGAAGGTGAATTTACCGCCAATGCGGGTGTGAGCAGCAACTATATTTGGCGTGGTCTTACGCAAACGACTAACGAAGCTGCTGTTCAAGGCGGTATCGATTATGCTCACGAAAGTGGCTTTTATGCAGGTACTTGGGCGTCAAACGTAAACTATGGTGCAGGTGACGTTTACTCATATGAGCACGATATGTACTTTGGTTTCGCAGGCGAAAAAGACGGCATTTCGTACGATTTTGGTTACCTATATTACAACTACGATGACGAAGCTAACTTTGATTTCGCAGAAGTATACGGCTCGGTAGGCATGGGCGGTTTAAGCCTAACGGTTTATCTTTTAGCACACACAGAAGCTGACGAATCTAGTGAGCAAGACTTTGGTTTTGCGCAAGCGTCTTACACCTCAGTAGACTATGCATTTGAAGTACTAAATGGCACTGAGGTTGGCCTACACGTGGGTTATCACGAAGGTGATTTCGCAGAAGCGTTCAATGGTGTAGAGGGCTACGTTGATTACGGTATTTCACTTTCTAAAGACGGCTTTAGCTTTGCTATTACAGGCACCGATCTTGACGACATGGGCGGCGAAGATGAGTTTGACAACGATGCAGTGAAGTTCACTGTTGGTTATTCAATGGATTTCCAACTGTAAATCGTCAACGCCTTTTGTGCTTAATACGTTTTTATAAACAAAGCCCAGCATAAACTGTTGGGCTTTTTTAATTGCGCCAACGAACGCGGTTGTGAGCTTTTATTGGAAACGCTAGTGGATTAGCCCCACTGTTAATATTAACAAATATTAATAAATACAAACCGGTTAATTAGGACACAATTTTCTTGTCCCCATCGCCGTTTTGATTATAATGAGATTAATTTTTAAACGAGTGATAGGAGTGTTCAGGATGAAAGTTCTCCCTTTTTTTGCGGTGTGCGGTACAGTTGCGCTTTTAAGTGTCGCAGCGACGTCGACGTCTCAAACTCACTCGTCTGTATGTCAGTATCAGCCTGTTACTGAATTCAATCCAAAGCTCCCAGCCAGCCATATTCAAAACCAGTGTGCTCGATACAAAGAAGGTGTTGAGGAAGTTAGTTGGTTTTCGTGGATTGCGGGGAAATCTCCTTCATTCCAATTTCATTTTTTAGACCTACTTGAGTTGCTACATAGCGATGATGGTAGCGTTGAATTTGCATCTTCACCTAACGACGCGTAGGCCCAGTAATGCAAACGGGAACTGGTTTTTGGTCAGTCCTAGGTAGCGTGATAGCGAGTCTGTTTGGTGTCCAAAGTCACAAGAACTACGAACGCGATTTTACGAAAGGCACGTTCATTAGCTTCGCCATAATAGGCGTTGTGCTAGTGGTAACGTTTGTCGTGTTGCTGTTTATGTTTGTTAAGTGGTATAGCGGCTACTAAACAGCGTGGTGGTTAGCCTTTTACAGTATGTTCGCTGGCTTGCGCTTACGCTGACTTCTTCTTTTTGCTGTTACTTTAGCTGGTATGGTCGCAGGTGGAAAAAACGCTAAAATTTCATCAACAGGCTGCCTTTTAGCGCCATTCTGGCTTATTGAGCGTTTTACCGACAGCATACTAAAGTCAGCCCCTTGATAAAGCGAACGGGTCAATGGCAAATCATGGTTTGAAATAAGTACGGGAATGCCACGTTTTTTGGAAGCGCGTGTTGCAAGCTCCGCTAACTTCTCCTGAGAGTCTTGTCCGAAACTACGAGCGGCATAACTGGTAAAGGCCGCTGTTTTACTGATTGGCGCATAGGGCGGGTCACAATAGATAACATTGCCGCGGCGAGCTCGAGAGAAAACCTTCTCAAAAGGTAGACAGGTAAACGTTGCTTTCTGTGATTTTTCCGAGAAAGTAAACATTTCATCCTCAGGAAAGTAAGGTTTTTTGTAACGCCCAAATGGAACATTAAATCGCCCCTGCAAACTATAACGGCAAAGGCCGTTGTAGCCGTGCCTATTTAGGTACACAAATAAAATGGCGCGATAATACTCATCTTGGGTGCTATTAAACTCTTCTCGCAAAGCATAGTACATTTTCTCATCGTTGCGTTTGCCGCAAAAGAACGCCCGGGTATCATTAATGAGAGCGTCGGGTTGCGCTTTGAGAAGGTTGTAGAGATTAATGAGATCTGGGTTAATATCATTAAGCAAGTAACGTTTGTATTGCGTATTCAAAAACACAGAACCAGCACCAACAAACGGTTCAATAAGTTTGTTAGCTTGCGGTAATCTGGCTTGAATAGGCTCTACCAAGCTGTATTTGCCACCGGCCCATTTCAAAAAGGCACGGTTTTTCTTTTGCATCATGCTGTAACGCTACTACCTACACGGACTGAAGAAGGTGGTTATTCCTAACGTCGCCGAAGGCATTGCTGGGGAAGGGTCTTTTGACATCACCACACTAAACATAGATTGTAACTTTCATCGTTAAAGTGAACAACCAGCAAGTGATGTAAGCACGCGATTTTAGCCCACTATTGATGAACTAGTGTTCTATTGCCCGTTAGGTTGATTAAGTGATAACTCACTAAGCACTTGGTCGCCACCTTTGACGAAAGCATTTTGTTTGCCTGCAAATTCAGGTAATGACTCGCGCGCTTGTTGGGCGCTTTCAAATGTTGGGTAAAGAGTAGTGGCAATCACAACAAACCAATCGCCACCATATCGCTGAGTTTTATAGATGCGGGTGCTCGCCATAAGACTATTTTCTTGTAAAAACTGCTGCAATACCGACTTATCTTTCATCGCTAACATTTGAATGACATATTGCGAAGGCGTTATCCAGTCAGCTGTTGTACTTATGTCGTTTGGCACAGAATTATTTGGTACTTCAACCGCTTCTTCAGCACTAGTTGGGTTTGTAGTAGACAGCGGCGTGGTTCTCACTACGAGTGAGGCCTCTTGGGTGTCAGCTGCATTATCTGTAGCGCTTTGGTTTGTGGCCGACGCTGTTGAAGATAGAGAGCTTGGCGCGATATTCGGGGTGGGTATTGCTGCAGGTTCACGCGCAGGTATCGAGGACAATGCACTATCCCAGTCTGTGACTAAGCCATTGTCGCTACTTGCTATATCGAGGCTTGCAGTTTTGTCTCCCGTTGATGGCAACGCATTGGCGCTGTTGTCAACCTTTCCGTTTGCAGGTAGTGCGTCATTGGGACTTTGTGTTTCTTCTGTTACTAGCGCCGTTTGCTCTTCATCTAACAATGAATCATAAGCAGAACCAGGTACTACTTGGGATTGCGTATTTTGTGTGTCTGTGGGCGCAATAGGAGTAAATAGCCCAGAGATGTCATCGCCGTATTGCCAATACACCAAGCCAGTAAACGTGGTGAGGAATACACTCGCAATGGCAGCATAGAACCACTTTGACGCTAGCGGGTTCGAAAACGTCAAACGATTTTCACGCTGACGATTCTCTAGATGGGCTTGAAATGCTTCGCGTCTCGAAGCAATCATTTTGTCAAGATCAGACTCAAATGTGGGTTGTTCACTTATCACTGATTGACTACTGATAATTAGCGGTGTTTCAGTGTTTTTGGCCGGTAACCATTGCTTGGCGCTTTCTGCCCACTGGCTATCGGCAAACAAAAGAACATTCAAATGTTGCTTATTCCCGGCGAAACGACTTTGTAATACCAGGTCCCAAAGCTCCTGTAAAAGTTTATCTGGGAGGTGATGGGCTTGCGTTATAGCAATAAGGATAGGGCCTTCGTGGGTATTTAGATCGACAAGTAGTTCATTTAGCGGCCTGACAAAGCTACCCACAACTTGACCCAAAAGCTGACGACACAACTGACGTCGGTAATCAGAAATATCCATATTATCTTGGGCGGTAAGATACGCAATATCGGTATCGTCATGTTGTTGAAAAACGAAGGCCTCGAGGGTTTTCTGCTGCTCAGCAATGGAGTCGCCGCTAACGAAAATTAGCTGCGACGAATAATTGACTAAATATTCCAAACGTTCATGCAGTTCACTTTGCACGTTTGTTTGCCCCTTCGAAAAACGAAATTCTCTCTTACACCCAAGGATACTTGTTACGGTATGTGCTTGAGCTAATTATGCTGCAAGTGAAGGTTAAGAAAGCAAGCTCGAAAGAATATCGTCGGTAACGTCTTTAGTAACAACGGCTTTCCCTATCCCTTGCGGAAGAACAAAGCGTATATTGCCTGCTTCAACCTTCTTGTCGCGTTTCATGTGTTTTACATAGTCGCCTTTACTCATTCCTGCGGGCCCTGTAACGGGAAGCTTAAACGCTTCAAAAAGGGCACTAACACGACGAGTTTCTGACGTTGTAAACCACGACAATGCTTCTGCTGCTTTACAAGCAATTATAGTACCAGCGGCAACCGCTTCGCCATGTAGCCAATTACCATATCCTTGCTCAGCTTCAATGGCATGCCCGAAGGTATGTCCTAAATTGAGTATGGCGCGCAACCCGCCTTCGCGTTCGTCTTTCGCCACAACGTCAGCTTTGATCTCGCAGCAGCGGTAGATAGCGTCACTCAGCGTTTGCTGATCCAGTGCTGTCAAATCGTCGATGTGTTCTTCAAGCCAAGCAAAAAAGTCAGCATCATAAATGATGCCATATTTGATCACTTCGGCCATACCAGCGGCAAATTCTCGAGAGGGCAGTGTTGAGATTGAATCGATATCAATGGCAACAAAAATTGGCTGATAAAAAGCGCCAATCATGTTTTTACCCAAAGGATGGTTAACTGCTGTTTTACCACCTACCGAAGAGTCGACCTGCGAAAGCAGTGTCGTTGGAACCTGTATAAACGGAATGCCGCGCTGATATGTGGCTGCTACAAAACCTGTTAGATCGCCAATAACTCCGCCACCAAGTGCAATAAGCGTGGTGTCTCGCGCGGCATTGAGCTCAAGAAGGCGCGTCATTACTACTTCAAATTGTGTGAGGTTTTTGTGCTGCTCGCCATCTGGCAAGATGATGGTTTCGACGCGTACATCACCGCATGCCGCAATAGCTGTGTCGAGATAGAGTGGAGCTACGGTGTCATTGGTGACAATAACAGCCAACGGGCCCTTGATGTAAGGACGAAAAAGGCCAGGTTGCGAAAGCAGCCCAGCCTCTATCTGTATAGGATAGCTACGTTCTCCAAGTTCCACAGTTAAGGTTGACATTGGCGTAGCACCTCCTATTACATTGTTAATTTACAGACCAATTTTACTAATAATTTGATTCGCCACTGCGCGAGCAGACTGGTCATCTGTGTCTACTACATAGTCAGCCACTTCTTCATAAAGCGGGTTGCGCATTTCGGCAAGATCGCGAAGTACCTTCTCAGGATCTTCATTCTGTAGCAGAGGGCGACGCTTATCGCGTTGTGTACGGGCAACTTGCTTATCGATAGTTGTTTGCAAGTAAACAACGATACCGCGGGCAGATAAACGGTTGCGTACAGCTTTAGTTACTATAGAACCACCGCCTGTGGCAAGCACAATACCTTGCTTATCTGTCAAGTCGTTAATGACGTTTTCTTCGCGTTTACGGAATCCGTCTTCACCCTCTAAGTCAAAGATCCAAGCGATATCAGCACCCGTACGGCGCTCAATTTCCTGATCTGAATCAAAAAAATCTAGGTGAAGTTCGTCTGCCAGATGTCTACCGATGGTACTTTTGCCAGCACCCATTGGGCCAACTAAAAAGATATTACGTTTTTCAGCCATATTTGCTTATATCACAACTTAATCATGTTAGGGGCAGTGCACTGTTGCCTTACCAGCCTACCCATTGACTCGTGCCTATTTAGTGTCCAATAAGCAC
>CAYVST010000115.1:0-10300 GCA_964454185.1 uncultured Alteromonas sp. | reverse complement strand
ACACCGCCCTTTCACGGCGGTAACAGGGGTTCGAATCCCCTAGGGGACGCCATATCGAAAAAACCAGCCATCCGGCTGGTTTTTTTGTTTCTGATGCTTATCGATTTCCACGCATTAGTTTGTCCACAAGATTAGACCTAGATGTTTACTAAGTCGGACAGTCACTTACATCTTTAATGATATCGAAATGAATATATGTAATGGACAGACACTCAAGCCGCTCATTACAGCAGCTTTCGTGTTGTGTTACGGCGCTTGTACACCTTAATCAAATGAAGTGATATCTTTTTCTATTCAAAAAACACTATGCATTGATAGGCTGTTATCATTAGCTCAAAAAAAAAGAGGTGTAAGATGCAAAAATATCCTATCGGAGAGCCAGGTATTCCATGGGGCGATGAAGAAAAAGCACAGTGGAGGTCTCAACAACAAATTCGTAGAAGCTATCAAGAGCAAGTAGTAAGTGAACTTACAGAGATTGTTCCACAAGGTTTTTTCTTAAAACAATATGGTGCACTACCGTATGATGAAGCAAGGTATCCGTTATACGTTGTCATGCCAGAGAACTTTGATCCAAGTATACCTTCAGCGCTTGTGACAGGTGGTGTGCACGGGTATGAAACTAGTGGTGTACAAGGGGCGCTACAATTTATTAAAACGAAAATGTCTCAATATACCAATGAGTTTAATATCTTAGTTGTTCCTTGTGTCAGCCCTTGGGGATACGAGACAATCAACCGATGGAATCCTCTGGCTCTTGATCCAAATCGTTCTTTTTTTGAGAACTCACCAGCGCCAGAATCTGCCCAGCTTATGTCCATGGTTAAAGAGATGAATCTGTCCCTTTCGTTACATATCGACTTGCATGAAACAACAGACACTGACAATAGTGAGTTCAGGCCTGCTTTGGCGGCGCGAGATGGCACTACTCATGACAATTGGAATATTCCCGATGGGTTTTACACTGTCGCAGACACACAAAAGCCTGAAATCAAATTTCAGGAAGCGGTAGTTAATGCTGTTAGCAAGGTAACGCATATCGCACCAACCGATGATAACGGCAAGATCATTGGAGCTGATATCGTTAGTAGTGGTGTTATTTGTTACGACAAGAAAGCACTTTTCTTGTGTGGTGGTATGACTGATGCCACATTCGTTACGACCACTGAAGTGTATCCAGACAGTGCAAACGCAACGCCACAAAATTGCAATGATGCTCAGGTCGCTGCAATCTGCGCTGCTCTAGATTTTATAAAATAGACGCTTGAACGTTTAGACGTCTAGATGTATATTTAAGCCTTCTCGTAGAGGGGGCTTATTGTGTTTATCCATTCAGCAGTAATTTATGACGGCAAAAAACAAAACCTTGTTCGATATGAGTGTAGGACAGACACTCAATTTAAGGCATACTTAGAAAGTAAATTCGGCTGTCATGTTTGCCTTTGGTCAAATAAAGAGCTATCACAGAGCACGATTGCTGTAATTGAGGCCTCGAAAGGGGTCAGTAATCCATAAGAAGTAATAGGTAATAGTTCTTAGATGAATGTAACGTCACCTTGTGTCGCGCTATGCAAACTTGATGAAGAAGAAGTTTGCACCGGATGTAATAGAACAATTGAAGAAATTAGCAACTGGCGACATTATTCAGAATCGCAAAAGCAAATAATCATTGCGCGGCTTCAAGAGAAGGCTAACAGATAAGCGGACATACACTTAACTCATTGTGTCAGTCCGTGTCTGTCCTCAACCCTCTTTTTCTGACTTCTCAGGTTTTTGCACCTCACAACTAACTCCCTCAATAACTTCGCTGAACTCATGGCAGCCCAACAGTCTTTTTGGTAAACTCCTGCGCCGTTTTTATACAGTTTGAATGAGACCAAGTCAGATGAAAGTAATGCTAGCCCCTATGGAAGGGGTTGTTGATCATTTAATGAGAGATATGCTTACTAGAGTTGGGGGCTTTGATCAGTGCGTGACTGAATTTGTCAGGGTTGTCGATCAAAAATTACCAAAGAAAACCTTTTATCGTCTCTGTCCAGAGCTGCATAATGGTGGAAAGACTCCCTCAGGTGTCCCTGTGCGTGTTCAGCTTCTTGGCCAGCACCCTGAATGGTTGGCTGAAAATGCCGAAACTGCGATAGAGCTTGGCTCTCCTGGAGTAGACCTTAATTTTGGTTGCCCCGCGAAAACAGTTAATAAAAGTAAAGGCGGAGCGGTCCTACTGAAAGAAACTCAAACGCTTTACAATATTGTAAAAGCGGTGCGAGAAGCTGTACCTAAGCACATTCCTGTATCTGCAAAAATTCGTTTGGGTTTTGAAGACAAATCTCTGGCGGTAGACAATGCTATCGCCATCACAGAGGCTGGTGCATCTGAATTGGTAGTGCACGCCAGAACGAAGACAGAAGGGTATAAGCCGCCAGCTTACTGGGATTGGATTGCAAAGATAAAACAACATACAGATATCCCTTTGGTAGCAAATGGTGAGATTTGGAGCGCAGAAGATGCCAAGCGTTGTCAATTGCAGTCAGACTGTGTAAATCTTATGGTTGGGAGAGGGGCACTCGCCTTACCTAATTTGGCCCTTTGTATCAAGAAAGGGGAATCGCCAATGCCATGGACTGAATTAGCATCATTGCTAATTCAATACTCAGGCTATGAGATCTTTGGAGACAAGGGAAGGTATTACCCAAATCGAATAAAGCAATGGTGCGGATACTTAAAAAGACAATACCCTGAAGCAGAACTCCTTTTTAGCGATATACGTCGCCTGACGGACTCTCAAGACATTGTTGATGTTCTTGCTCGTCAGACTGAAAACTAGAGGCCTTGTTGGATAGAAGCGATTGACGTTTCGACTAAGGTTTCTTTTTTACGACCTTAAACTTTGTAGTACTGCACGTTACCGTAACTTTCCCTAAATACCGAGTCATGAAAGGTACTTCATGGCGTTTTTGATATTGGGCCTACAGTTTCGACCACATAGTGCAGCAAAGTTTGTCATGGCTGTCGCGCTACCAACCGGTCCAGAGAAAAGAGATTCAAAGTTCTTAGTAACCTCGAGCCATTTTGGCGAGGTTATTCCTATTTTGTGCAATATATGACTGGGTATCTGAGGGATTGTCTTCAGATTTAGCTCGTGTTTAACCTGTATGGTATTGATAAGTAGAGAAATATATTCATCAATTCTAAAGGGTAAAGCATCTTTTGATGTATTGCGTTGCTGGCCTTTAAATGGCATCAAAAACTTTGGCGTCTTATTGGCCCGTTTTGCATTCAGCCGGTATTGAATACTGGTGCATTTTGATGTCGACAGCGATTTTGCTATTTTGGCGCGAATTGGGTTTAAATCGACATAGGCCATGACTGAAGCGAGTGCCTTCTCATCCAGAATTGCTTGCGAACGAAACCTTCTCTCCCAAAAATATCCTGTGCATTCATCTTCTCTGTTGGCTCTCCTTGCAATGTACTCGTTTAGCATTCGCATAAACCAACTTATACTCGTTAATCTGTTTCTGTATTGTGAGGCTAATCGTTGCAGTTGTTCAAGCACATCGGTCGGTAGGCTTTCGTCAAACTCTCCGTCCAGGTAACGACGAACAATAGGGGGACATTTGTAAAATAGCCTCCAGCGCAGCAGAACTTCGTCCATTGACCAACCTTCAGCTTTTCCTTTGGCGACATGGAGTACCACATGAATGTGGTTGTGCATCACTGCGTATGCGCACAAATCTATTGCAAACGCGTTTGTTAGCTTGTGAAGCCTATCTTGGATCCATTTCCTTCTATGTTCATAGTTGATACCCGTTCGATTATCTCTACCACATAAGTATGATTGGCGAACACATCGAGATGTACAGTGATAATAAGGTGTTACATTGATATTGATTTGTTTGTAGCGTGGTAGAGGCATATCCATATCCCAATAGTCTTTCAGGGTATTATGGAGTAACTACGGTTTTTTATAACCGTATTTAAGGGCAGTTTTGGTACAGTTTGCGAAGGCCAAGGACACATCATGAGTAATCGAATTTGGACAGACACACACTTTTGTGGGCAAGATACGAGTGTGTGTCCGAAACAGAATTCGTTTTAAACAAACATGCCCGTCAGATATTTGCGGGCTTTAAAAGTAAAAAAAACAAGTGTCTGTCTGTTTTTTAACTAGAGAAGAAGACTCAACGTGCTATCTAAACAAATACGTCAACGCGTGAACCAACTCGACCATCAGGGCTTCCAGATGACTCTTGTGAAGCTTGCGCCTGACTTGACTGTCTTTCTTGCTCAGCGCGTTGTTCTACTTGTTGTTGAGGGGCACGCTGTGGTGTCTCAAGCACAGTTGAAACCGGGCCTGAATTAACTGATGAAATATCCATGCTCAACTCCGAAAATACAAATCATAGTCTTATAAAATAGCACAATTATTCGGCAGTGAGGATTAACTTTCTTAAGTGTCTGTCCATTAACTCAGCAATCATAGGCTGCGCCGCAGCGTTTGGATGAATTCCATCGTTCTGCATTAGTTCACTTTTCAGTGCTATCTCCTCTAAGAAGAAAGGAATTTTTATGACTCCCTGTGCGTCGGCAACTTGCGAAAAACTCTTAGTAAACATTTGCGTATATCGCTTTCCATAGTTTGACGGAATTTGCATTTCTTGAAGAAAAACTTGGGTGTTGTTGTCTTTCGCAGTTTTTACCAGTGATGTTAAGTTATCCTTAATTTTTTTGATATTGTGGCCTTGTAGTCCATCATTTCCGCCTAATTCAATTAAAACATGTGTAGGACCGTGCTGCTCCAACAGGCGAGGGAATCGAGCTAGCCCACCATCAGTTGTTTCACCACTCACCGCAGCATTTACAATTTCAATCGGAATATTGTCGTCTTGCCACATTTTTTGTAACAAACTAACCCAACCCTCTCGTTGCTCTAGTCCATAAGCAGCAGATAAGCTGTCTCCGAGAATGAGTAGAACAGAATTTTCATTACTTACGTCGCTCTCGGCTTGATCTGATAGCGCATGAAAGGGTATTAAAAGAATGAGCAAAAAAGCGAACAAATTACGAAATTTAACAAACACGAATTGATGACCCCATATGATAAAAGCAAACTCTGTAACCAAAGTAGTAAATACGAGTGAAGGTTCTCTGCAGATCCTTCGTCCAATTTCCTTTGAAGTCAAGTCCGGTGAGTCCATTGCCATTATAGGTGCGTCCGGTTCAGGAAAATCGACGTTATTGGGGTTACTAGCAGGCCTTGACCAGGTAACAGAGGGGGAAATCTTTCTCGATGGCGAGGGGCTTCATCAAATGGATGAAGAACAACGCGCCATTCTGCGCGGTAACAAAGTTGGATTTATTTTTCAAAGTTTTATGCTTGTCCAAAGTTTAACAGCGCTGGAAAACGTGATGTTGCCTGCTGAAATTGCTGGCCTAGAAAACCCGAAAGCACTTGCTATCGATATTCTAGAACAAGTTGGGTTGAAACATCGAGCGCATCATTTTCCAAACCAGCTTTCTGGTGGAGAGCAACAGCGTGTAGCAATAGCTCGCGCTTTTATTACATCACCAAAGATACTTTTTGCTGACGAACCAACTGGAAACCTAGATGCCAAAAACAGTGAAAAGATTGAGTCATTGCTGTTCGAAATGAACAGAGAAAAAGGCACAACTCTTGTTCTAGTGACCCACGATAACACGCTAGCGGAACACTGTAATAGGCAACTTACAATGAACGCAGGTGAGTTGGTTGAAACTACGGCTGAATCGCGAAATGATAACGCCAAAGAGGCCGTTTAAATGTCGACATCATTTAATTTAGCGTGGCGCTTGTTTCGTCATGAGGCCAGACGCGGCGAGCTCACAATTATTCTTTTGGCTATCGTATTGTCGGTAGCCGCCGTACTCTCGTTATCTTTGTTCAGCGAACGTTTACAAGGGGCTCTCAAGTCACGTTCTGCGGCCTTTATCGCAGCTGATGCCCAGCTTCGTTCAGATGAACCTATAGATACAATGTGGCTTAAACAAGCACAAGATCAAGGGGTATCTACCGCTCAACAGGTCGCAACCCGTTCTATGGTTTTTAAAGGCGATGAAATGTCGTTAGTAGACTTAAGAGCCGTGAATCAAAACTACCCACTAAAAGGAACGGTAACCGTTACCGAACGGCCTTTCGGGGAGAAACAGGATACCAGTCTTTTGCCTTTATCTGGTGAGGTGTGGGTGCAATCAAGGTTGTTTCAAGCTCTTGACCTTAGTGTGGGCGATGATATTGAAATAGGTGATGGGGTGTTTACCGTCACCCGTGTATTGGTGGATATTCCTGACGCCGGCTTTAGTATTTTTAATACCGATCCGATTGTCCTTATGAATATAGTTGATTTGGATAAGACGGCAATTACTGGGCCAGGAAGTAGAGCACTTTATGTAGGGTATTTTGCGGGAGAACCTAACGAATTAGATAGTTTCAGCGATTGGTTGTTTCCAAAATTGAATGATGACCTGCACTCGTGGCGGACAGTCGCAGATGATGAATCTGCGATAGGGCGCTCCGTAGCAAGCGCTGAACGTTACTTTTTGTTGGCTAGCCTATTGGCTATTGTTCTTGCTGCTGTGTCTATCGCTGTTGCAGCACAGCGTTATGCTCAGCGCCACTTCGACCCAGTGGCCATTATGAAAACATTAGGCGCCACGAGTAAAGTAATTCGCAAAATCTACTTGATTCAAATTCTGCTTATAACCGCCTTGGGCATTATTTTGGGTCTTATTATTGGGTTCATTGGACAGCAAATCGTTGTAGTTTTTGTTGCTGATCAAGTTGATGTGTCTCTAGACGTTTGGCATTGGCGCCCGGTGATAATTGCTGTGGCTACTGGTGCAACTTGCGCGCTTTTGTTTTCGTTGTACCCGCTTTTACAGCTATTCTCTGTGCCCCCATTACGGGTGTTAAGAAAAGATATTAGTGCAAACCTACGCTCACGTAGTATTCAGTTTATTGCTTCGGGCGGCGCAATATTTTCGCTCATGTGGATGTATAGCCAAGACTTGCAGATAAGTGCAATTCTTTTCTTATCGGGGGCGGCACTCGTTGCAGGACTACTTGGCGCTACCTATGGGTTAATTGCAGTCGGCCGTCGATTGGGCAGCGGACGCATGGGGCCATGGCAGCTTGCTTGGGCGCGAATCAAGAGAAGGGCGATGGACAATAGTGTCCAGCTTATAAGCTTTTCGGTCACGATAATGTTGCTATTAGTGGTCCTTGTCATGCGCAATGATATGGTTTCTCAATGGCGGTCTCAACTGCCCGAAGGAACACCTAACTACTTTTTGATAAATATAACTTCTGATGTTCAACCTGAATTGGACAGACACTTCGCTGATAACGGTGTAAAGATTGAAGAGTTCTACCCCGTTATTCGTGGTCGATTTGTTGCAGTTAATGATGAGGGAGTTAACACTGATGTTTCAAAGGAGGACGAGCCTTACCGAGAAGGACGTCGGGGACTTGGTAGAGAAGCTAACCTAACATGGAGCAATGCACTCCAGAAAGAGAATAAGGTCGTCGAGGGTATTTGGCATGGAGAGGCAGACAATGCCCAGCTTGAACCTGGATTGTATCCTGTTTCTGTTGAACAGGAAGTGGCCATGCGCCTAGATATTAAAATGGGTGATAAACTTACGTTTAATATAGGAAGCGAAATTGTAGAAACCCAGGTAACTAGTATTAGAGAGGTTAATTGGCAAACCATGCAACCTAACTTTTTCTTTGTTATTCATCCTGAAGCAATGGCATCGTTCCGACCCACTTATATAACAAGCTTTTATCTTCCAACAGAAAACAAGTCAGCACTTACTCAGTTACTTAAACCCTTTGGTTCTATAACCATGTTTGATGTGGATGCGCGAATTAATCAACTAAGGGAAATTGTCGACCAAGTCTCTGTTGCTGTGGAGTTTATTCTGGTACTGGTGCTTATGGCTGGTAGCTTGGTACTTATTGCGCAAGTTCAAGCAAGTATGGATGAACGAAGGCAAGAAATCGCCATTTTAAGGACGTTAGGAGCTAAAGGTGGCTTAATACGCAAAAGTGTAATCTTTGAGTTTGTCATCATTGGTACTGTTGCAGGGTTTATGGCGGCGTTAGCGAATGAACTTAGTTTATTTCTTCTTCAGACAAACGTTTTTCAAATGGAAGCGAGTTTACATCTTGAATATTGGGCCGTTGCGCCAACGGTGGGGGCAGTAGTCGTGGGTGTGCTTGGTGCGTTTGGCTGTTGGCGATTACTTACACTCAATACGAGCCAGATGCTTAGAAAAATGGTTTGATTTCAGCAAACCAACAACAAACTGCTTTGGACAGTCACTTGTAAGTTAAGAAGTGTCTGTCCAATGTTCAAATGCCGGGTTGAGCTAGCTGATTTGGGATTTGAGTACGAATGTCTGTCCGCTTTCAATTTCTGTGACTGTCCATTGGCAGCTGCGTTTACAAACTTCGTCCAACGTCATCAATGTAGTTGTGGATTACGTGTTGTATATTTCTGTGAGCGCGTCTTTTAAAGACGGGAATTGAAATGTAAAACCTGCTTCAGTGAGCTTTTTCGGTATGACGCGTTGTCCCTCCAAAATCATAGTCGACGCTTCACCCATTGCTATCTTCATCGCAAAAGCAGGTACGGTGAAGATACACGGTCTTCCTAAAGCAGATGCCAACCGTTTAGAGAACTCAATGTTGGTTACGGGTTCAGGTGCAGTAAAGTTATAGGCTCCATTACAAGTTTCGTTTTCAAGAACGTATGCAATGGCGTTTACCATGTCTTGTAAGTGAATCCAGGACAAATATTGTTTGCCATGACCTAGTTTACCACCAACGCCCAATTTGAAAGGCAAAGCCATTTTGCCGAGTGCCCCACCTCCCTCAGCCAAGACCACGCCTGTGCGTAGCAATACAACTCGCGTTTTGTTTTGGTCGACACCATTGGCAATAGCTTCCCATTTGCTGCACAGCTGGTGAGTAAACTCATTTTTTGGTGATGTATCTTCTGTGACATGCGTTTCATTTTGATTTCCATAAAACCCGATGGCTGAACCAGAAATAAAAACGCTCGGAGGGGTTTTGGAATCATTTATCTTTGCGACAAGCTCTGAGGTGATTGACCAACGACTTTCGCATATCACTCTTTTTTGTGTGTCTGTCCATCGTTTATCGGCAATAGGTTCACCGGCTAAATTGATGACAGCATCGAATGTTGAGATATCCTCGACTTGAGAAACAGAACTCACAACTGCAACGTCACTCCCTAAAAGTGCTCGTGCTTTTTCCTGGTTTCTCGAAATAACGGTGAAATTATACTTATTTCGGTGCTGACGTATAAACTCATTTCCAATGAGGCCTGTACCACCTGTTACGAGGATATCCATTTGCGCTCTCCGTTTATTCAGATTTGTTACAGGAAAGTGTTAATGATACGGAGTCAGAAAAACGAAGCGCATGGGGTTTATCGACTTCTACCTCTGCGTAGCGTACAGATGAGTGCTCTGCTGCGATACCAAGAACGTCAGCGGTAAGCTTCTCCAATAAAGAAAAACGGTTATCTTCAACTAATTTTATGATGGCCTTAGTAATGGTTTTGTAATTCAACGCATCACTCATGTCATCTGTATTGGTAGCCTTTTCTGCGTCATAGTCGATTTTGACATTAACGACAACGTCTTGTTTGTTCTTTATCTCGTCTTCGTTAATACCGATGTAGGTGCGAAGTCTTAGGTTTTTGATTCTTATTGTGGCGAGGTTAAAATTCATTACAGTCTCTTGTTTGTAGTTAAATATAAGTCGTTGTAAAGTATTGTCGTTTCAGTCAGGAATGTAGCATAAAATGTCAATGGAACTACGCTCTCCAACCGCAAAAATTTTAATAGTACTTGCTTGCCTAGTGGTTGTAATGGCAGGTGTAAAAGCTGCTAGCACTATCATGGTGCCCTTTTTTCTTTCTATATTCATTGCTATAGCTTGTAGCCCCGTTATTCACTGGACCTCAAAATTTGGGGTTCCTAAATGGCTATCAATCACCTTTGTTATACTGTTAATCGTCATTTTTGGTTTTCTTTTAGCAGGACTTGTCGGGCAGTCAATGACGGAGTTCAGAGAAAACCTTCCGCAGTATCGAAGCAAACTCGATTCTGAATTTGCATGGGTGGTCTCTAAACTATCTGAATACAACATTCACATTAATAGAGAACTCATAGCATCCCACCTGGACCCTGCAACAGCAATGTCTGTAGCGACAAACTTTATAAGTGGTATGGG
>CAYVST010000114.1:0-10381 GCA_964454185.1 uncultured Alteromonas sp. | reverse complement strand
CGTGTTCAAGCTGCCATGCTGAGTACATCAACCCTCTTGGCTTTGGTATGGAAGATTTTGACGCTGTAGGTAACGTTCGCAGTAGCGACAATAATGGCAATCCAATCGATACCTCAGGTGCCCTGTATGCACCAGAAAGCTATGCCGATTTAGACTCTGTAATCGCCTTTAATGGTACACAGGACTTAGGCAACGTAATAGCGGGGCTGGATTCATCGAAGAGCTGTTTGACCCAGCAAATGTTTCGATATGCCATGGGGTTAGGTCATGATGAGATTGACCCGAACAACCCCGAAGATGCGTCGCTAGCGACTAATGAGCACGCGGGTTATTTGTGCGAAATAGACACATTGAAAAACAAGATGATTAACGAAAGCCCAAGAGCAATGTTGGAAAACGTTGGTTATCTTAAGTCAGTTAGATACCGCAAAGCATGGTCAAGAAGCGAATAAGCTGAGATAGCGAAGGAATTTACTATGAACAAAGATAAATTAAATCAACTTACACTATCGCGCCGCAGCTTCTTAAAAACGGTGGCTGCATCGGGCATTTCTAGTGCGTTAGTAAGAAGCTCACCACTGGTGGCAGGTATGCTTTTCTCAAGACATGCCGATGCACAAAGTGCAGGTTTACCCAACAAAACCGTGTGTATTTTTACCCCTGGCGGTGCGATTGCCGACCTTTGGAACCCTAGCGGTTCTGGCGACGACATGGTGATGCGAGGAATGTCACAAGGTTACGATTCAGTAAAAACGGAATGTAACTTTCTAGTCAATATGGCGCACGGTAATGCAGGCCACGGCCGCATGCCCATTATATGGGCGCAAGAATGGAATAGTGACAGCTATGACGTCATTATGGGTAACGCCCTTGGGCCTGATATGCCGTTTCGCTACATCAATTTAGGTGTACACAGTAACGGTGCAAACTATATGACCAAGGACAATAGAAACCGCATACCGTTTCAAGATAACCCGTTTACTGTATTTGATTTGGTATTTGGCGGTAGCCAAGGAAGCAGTGCAAAAACGCCGATTATGAATGCGCATGTATCTGCCGCAAATGCCATTCGCAGCAAGCTAGCGGGCTATGAAGTGCAAAGAATGGACGACCATTTAGATGCCATTGCCGACACGCAGCGTCGTTTAGACGAGTTGTCTGGTGGCACATCCTGCGCTATTGCACCTGACAATACGCCATTCGACTTAACGTACGATAACTTTTCACAGCAAGCCCGTTTACAGGCCGATATTGCTGTAGCGGCTTTGCAGTGCGGGCTAACGCGCTCTGTATCGCTTGCCTATGGCAACAGCCAATGTAACTTTCGAATTCCAGAGTTAAGCTACCAAGGCGTTTACCATCAGTCGATTCATGGCGGCGGTGGCGGCAAAGTCAATTACCCGTATTACACTGAAATGCGAAGCCATTTGGCGAGCCTTAACGCTTATCTCATTCAAAAGCTAAAAACCGCCGGTATTTTAGATAGCACAGTGGTACTTGAAACTACCGATATGGGGCACGCCGATATACATTCGGCAAGCCCGGTTGCTTATACCATTGCAGGTGGCGGTACGCGAGTTAATCGAGGTGTGGTTACCGATGCTGGTACCGGATATGACCATCAAGATGTGCTGTACACAGCAGGAAAAGTGTGTGGTGTGGATATCGGGTTTGGTAAAGAAATACCCGGCGTCATTGCTAGCTAATTTCGCTAGCCAAATAACCACACTCAAAAAGAAGGGGATGTAATTCCCCTCCCCTTCTTTGTTCTTACTAGCAACCCAATACACTGTTCAATTAACAAACAGCGCTTCCGTTCCATAATTCGCTCACATTTTCTTGCAATCATTTACGTATGTTCTTTTTTTGCCTATCAATGTTTTCGTAAGAAGGCAGAACGCAAAAAAGACAATGTGGCTTTGAAGACGTGCCTTTAAAATTTGCATGAATATTTGATAAGCCAATGACGTTAATTACCTTTGAAAGGAATTATAAGATGCGAATTTTAAGAGCATTAGCGTTGGCAACATGCGCGATGGCATTGAGTAGCCAGGCTGCAATCATTAATTACGATGACACTATCGCCAATACTTATTACGACACAGAGAGCGAATTAGTATGGATTGACTTCGGTCAAACCAATAATTTGACGTTTGACCAAGTGCTAGCAGAACTAGGTTCAGGCGGTTTGTTTTACGGATGGCGCTTGCCGACCGTTGATGAAGTCACTCAAATGGCAACTAACTTAGTCTACTCTGGTACAGGTGCCCCCGATTACATCAATGCAAATGAAGATTACAACGGAGAAGGGACAATTGAAGCTGGGTCCGCCAACCCAAATGAGGCCAATGGTGATGGTAGTGTATGGGAGGGTATTTTTGATGCTGTTGGGTATAATTTGTTTTTAGAGTGGGATGCGTTTGGGAATGACATTTTCTACAGCCAGGGCCTGTATGAAACAGAAGAGGGAATCAAGTACCTCGTATTGAGAGACTTTGTAGATCTTGAAGATGATAACCTGCTACAAACCGATTCAATACAACTGAGTGGCATTGTAATTCCACCCAACTTTTTGTTCGCATCACCAGACATTAGCACCCTCCTTGTTCGCGATGCAGTGGAAGTGTCAGCTCCTGCCACTATTGGTTTATTCTCACTCGCATTAATTGCGTTAGTTAGAATTCGAAGGGCTTAACATCGAGTGACAGTATCTTTAGCGTCAAGCGCGCTAAAGATACTGCTGCAATAAACCGTATAGAATATTCATGTCCACTGGCTTTGGTATGTGGCTTGAAAAGCCCTGCTGCAAATATAGCGCTACATCCTCGGCCATAACGTTTGCAGTTAGCGCAATCACAGGCACATGGGGTTTCAATGCAGCAATTGCTTTTTGTGCCCCCATCCCATCCATTTCAGGCATGTGAATATCCATCAGAATCAGATCAAAATCTTCATTTTTCACAGCATCAACAGCTTGTAATCCATTATCGACAGTCACCAGTGCCGCTTTTGTGGGTTCAAGCATTGTCTGAATAACCACTTGATTTATTGCATTGTCCTCTGCAATAAGGATCTTCTTGCCCATCATTAACGGCGCAGTTACCGATTTTGAAATCTCTTCCTTACTTTCTATCGCTCGGCGCTCAAGCGGCAACCATACAGAGACTCTTGTCCCTTCACCCGGTGTGCTTTTCAGTTTTATATCGCCTTTCATCATCTCAATAAGGCAAAGCGTGATAGACATTCCCAAACCTGTTCCACCATACTTGCGCGTTGTAGAAGAGTCGGCTTGTGAAAATCGGTCAAAAATTCTAGCCTGCGCATCTTCACTCATGCCTATTCCCGAGTCTATGACATCAACGCGAATAGCTTTAGTATGGTTAAGCGTGCCATAGCATACTTTTACAAGCACAGAACCTTCTTCGGTGAACTTAACGGCATTTGACACTAAATTGAGCAATATCTGTTTTACTCTGACAATATCGCCGTACCACCCGTCAATGAAACCGTCTTCCACATCAATGCTGAAATCGATGCCCTTAGTGCTGACAAGTCCGTCAACATCATATTTTATCGAGCTCAATACTTCATTAAGAGTAAAAGGGACGTTTTCAATACTCAACGTATTCGATTCAATTTTCGAATAGTCGAGAATGTCATTAATTATCGTGAGTAGGCTTTGGGCAGAAAATGCAGCGTTGTTAAGAATAGTTGCTTGTTTGTTATCAAGTTTCGCCGTTTTCAACAGCTGTAAGCCGCCAAGAATTGCATTCATTGGCGTGCGTATTTCATGACTCATGTTTGCAAGAAAATCGCTCTTTGCTTGTGTAGCGGCCTCCGCTTTTAGCTTTTCTTGTTCTATCACTTCAAGCGCTTTTATTCTGTCTGTAATATCGTGGTTAACACCTATCACTTTTACAGGGTTGTTTTCACCATCAAAAACCACCTTTCCGTTGGCTTTAATGTGTTTAATCTGCCCGGTTGGAAGTATTATCCTAAATTCCGTATCGTAAATTTCTCCGCTGGCTATTGCTTTGAAAAACAACGTTCTCGCATAACTAAGGTCATTGGGATGAACCGCATTTTCCCATGCTTCTAAAGCACCCGAAAAAGAAGGCTTATCAACGCCATACAGGCGATACATCCACTCATCCCACATCAAATCATTATTTTTGATATCCCATTCCCACACCCCCATTTCAATTGCATCATTAGCAAGCTGCAGTCGAATAGCACTGGAGAGTGCCTTTTCGCGTTCTATTTTGATACGCGCTTCGGCCTCCTTTTGCGCGGTAATATCCTGAAATACACCAAAAAGCCCTGTGCATTTTTCACCCGTAAAGATGGGGTTGCCGTGTGCTCTTACCCAAATATTTTTTCCAGTGTAGGTTACCAACTCAAGCTCTAAATCCCACGACTTGCCAAGGCTTATACCCTGCTCTACAGCCTGTGCAATAAGCTCGCGACTTCTCCCTTCTTTATAAAACGATATACCCTCTTCAATGCAAGGTTGGAAATCTTCAGGCACTTCATGGATGCGTTTAGTCTGTTCACTCCACACTACTTGGTTGGTTTGTAAATCCGCTTCCCACGTTCCTATGTTGGCGGTTCTTTCTAATTTGCTTAATAGCTCAGCTTGCTTTTTAAACGCTAATGATTGCGACCTTTCTTGTTCAAGCTGCTCAATTTCTCTCTCTTTTAATGCGGTAATATCGGTGTGAGCACCCAGCATTCTCACTGGCTTGCCCTCTGCATCCCTAATGGCCACTCCGCGGCAGCGGACCCAGACTGTTTTTCCGCTTTTATGGGTGTATCTAACAATTTGGTCGTAAGGATGATTGGGGTTTTCGCAGTGTGCTTTGAAATTTGCCGAGGCGTGTTCTAAATCATCTTGATTGATGATATCTCGCCATTCACTAGCAAGGTGACGTTTAGTATCGGGGTTGTAGCCAAGTGTTGCCCAAAAGCCAGGGCTCATCCATTCATGTTCTGGATTTTCTAGGTCCCAAAACCACATGCCATCAAGAGATGCGCCTTCAATAAAATCGAATATTTTTTCATCTTTCTGCAGCAGCGCTTTAAGCTCAGTGTATAGATAATTATCTGACTGCAATACCTCGCCCTCATTGCATGCTGTTGAATAACGCGTTTAATTAACTCTAGTATAACTTAATATGTAGGGTCTACTGTAATTCGATAAACGCAACAACTTAACGTGTTGCCAACTGTGTCGCAACTGACTTTACCCAGCATCATTGTTTTCTAAGTTCAACATAGCGATATCCCACACCGTATACCGCTTGAATAAAGTCATGCTCCGGCGAGACTCGCTTTAATTTTTTGCGCAAGTTTTTGATATGACTATCGACTGTACGATCGCTGACAATTCGGTAGTCTTTGTAAATGCTATTAAGAATTTGGTCTCGGGTGAAAGCCCGGTTAGGCGATTTCTGAAGCAAGGCAATTAATTCAAACTCAGAGGTCGTAAGACTGATATGATGTTCGAGGTAGTTAGCATTAAATTCTTGGTCATTTAACTTAAGCTGCGGTGAAGGTTTTTGTTTCGCAAAACGGTTGAGAAAATTCTTGATACGCTGAACTAATTCAGGGGCACTAAATGGTTTGCAAATATAATCATCGGCACCCAGCTCAAGGCCTTCAAGCTTTTGTGAATCTTCGCTGCATGCAGTCAACATAAATATTGGAACATCTGAGTAAGTCCTAACTTGCCTGCATACCTCCATCCCATCTAGACCGGGTAACATGACGTCCAGCAAGATCAAATCTACTTCCTGCTTTGCAAGGAATTTTGCCACCCTATCTCCGCGTTCAATATGCGAGACCTGGTACCCAAATTTACTAAGAAAGTTGCAGACACTATTAGCGACTTCTATTTCATCTTCGACGATTAATATATGCTCTTTCACACAAACCTCTATGGAAAGTAATGCCAGTCACCATTTTTGATCGGTGAGATAGTGATTTTAGCCGAATTTACTTCTACTGTCAGTGTGGGAAATCATACAGCGTTGTTAACGAAGAGCAACGCCAACGTTATTTGCTCGGGTGTGCTTATGCTTACATCGAAGTTATTGGAGGTTAACTAGCGAGAAGCCAATTCTGATTAATGTGTGCTTTGTAGAAGGTATCTGATTGGTTGGTTATAAGAAGGCATGCAGCAATCATTTGTGGTGAGTTTAAAAACTTCACCACAAACTTAAAGCGGTTTCTTATTTCGCTTTTCTGCGACGAAGCGTAAGGCCCAGTAGGCTTAATCCTAGAAGAGCAAACGCTGAAGGTTCAGAAACGGCGTGAACATCTGGGACTACCGCAACATTATCGATGAAGTATGCCTCCCATTCTGAGAGTCGAAAACTTGTCACAAACTCAAAACGTAGCTCGTTCTCGCCATTTAGTAACTCAACATCTTCGTTAATAGCCAAACGCTGAATATGGTCGCCACGTGTGGTTTGTTCAAAATCATAGTGAAACAGTTCAGAGCCGTTTAAAAACAACGTGAACATACCGCCCGGTACTACGTATTTTTGAAAATCAAAAAATGCAATGTCAGCAGTTATATTAGCGGCTCCGCCTGTTGACTGAAACGTTTGAAACACACCACCACCTTCGTAACTGCCGTCATGTAAGGCGGTATTTTCGTCACGATAAGGCACTGTCAAAAGCGCGTTTGATTCAACGCCATCGCCGTTGGTATCGAAAGAGAAAGTACCTGAGCCAATTTCCCAATCAGACCAGTACTTGTCGCTGACATACTGAGTGACTCCATTTTCAGTGGTAAAGGAAGTCCACCCATCAACGCCACTCTCAAAATCTCCATTAGTGATCAAGGAGGCTTGCGCCGTAAAACCGCAAAGGAAGGACAAACCCAACACTACTTTCGTCAACAATTGTTTTTTCATCTTTCTTTTCTACTCAGAAACGTACTTTAAACCCAGTCATTACAAATCAAGCATATTTAAGACTATTCAGCTTTTCTACGACGGACTGCTGAGCCAGTAAGCCCGCTCTTTCTATTTCAAATAGGCATGCCCGTCTTAAATCATTTTTAACAGACATTTGTGGAAGAAATGAGGAGCCCACCTCAATTAAATTGGCTGCCTGAACGTTTCTTGAGCTTACTCAATCAAACAAGGAAAGTCGTGCCGTATGGGCGGGTTTCACAGTTTCTCCTCAATTCAGAAGGGTTCTGTAAAATTTCATGACACTGAATGGAGGACCAGTGCGGCCATCAATTACAGCTACGAGCTGGCCCCTTAACTGATATTTCAACTACCTTTTGTAAAAGCGTGTTAAATTGCATAAATAATGGTGTGTCGGTAGACTGAGTTAATGCGCCATATTTATGATTTATCCATGCTGATAAAACGTTTTTGCCTCCAAACGCTTCATGTCTTAATACTTACGCTATTTCTATCACAAACTGCCTATTCCCAAGAAATGGACTCCTCTTTGAGCGCACAAATTGAGAAGGTCAAAGCCTGCTGGCTCAAATGCCCAAACGAAGCTGTAAAAGAAGGAGAAAAAGCACTTCAGTTTTTAATAAGTAAGCAAAGTCTTTCTCAAACTGAAATTGATGCGTTTGCTGTTCTTGCTAAGTATTTTCCCAGAGTATTTATTGAGCGTGGTGATTACCTAAAAGCAACAGAAATAATAGAAGCTTATATTTCAAGACAGTTAGACCCCAGTGACCCCGAACTCAATCCAAGCGTTCTAGCTAACCAAGGAATGGCATATGTTCATATGGATAAGCTAATTATTGCTAAGCAATCATATGAAATGGCGCTTAAACAGTATCAAGAGTTAGAACTCAAAGGGCCGCAAGGGAATATATTGAATAATTTAGCGTCCGTGAGCGTTCAACTTGGGAGAGAGGCTGAAGCCATTGCATACTTGCGAAGAGCGATCCCTCTCATAGAGGAGTTTTCAAGCCAGTCAAACCTTGCAACAGCACTCGATAACTTAGCAAAACGTTTGATCGTAGTTAAGGACTTTGAGTTGGCTCAAGAATATATCATTCGGGCAAGAGCGTTGTTGGAATCATCACAATTCACAAGAAAAATTGCCCAAGTTGAGCAATCGCAAATTGATTTATTTATCGCTCAAAAGCAATTTGACAAAGCGAAGCTTGCCATTGAAAGCAACAAGAACTTTGTTAGCGAATATCAGTTAAAAGATTTATTTGCGTTTGCTCTCTATCAGCAAGGACTGATAGAAAGCGAACTTGAAAACTACTCGCAAGCTATTCCCTTCTTTGAAGAAGCCATAACTCAATCAGAGGCGATTGGATACATTACTAATGAACTAAATGCCAGGTATCGTCTCGCGGTAGCAAGGTATAGGTTGCAAGACTATGATAGCGCAGGATTGCTTGCTACAAGCTTATTCGCTGATAGCAAAAAATTTAAGCGAGAAACATTGGCTGAAGAGGCAAGCCTCCTGCTTGCTCGAATTTACGAAGCGCAGATGAGTTATAAACAAGCTTTAGAAACGATTCAGATTTACATCGAGCGATCTCAAAATCGCCTTGAAGATGCCCAAGCCCAGGAATTAACCCAGTACAGAGCCTTGTTAGATATCGAAGAAAAACAAAAGCAGGTGTCTGAACTTGGACGAGAAAAAGCTAAAACAGAACTAGCGCTGGCCGAAAAGATAAAAGAATCACAGCGCAATATTATCGTATTTCTTATTATCGCTGGAACGTTACTTTTGGGTATTGTGGTCATTAGAAACCGACGTAAGATGGCCGATCTGGAAGCAAAAAACGCCAAAGAACTGGTTATGCGGAAAAACAAAATGCTCAGTGAAGTGTCACATGAGTTAAGAACGCCTCTAACTGTCATAAAATTGCAAATTGAAGAGTTGCAATATCAAGTTACTAGTGACCCCGAAAACACTTACGCCGTTGTGCATGACAAAATATCGAGTTTGAACTCGCTCATCGGCGATATTTTTCAACTCTCCAAACTGGATGCAAACGAGCTACAGCTTGATTGGCAGAAGATAAACATCATTGAATGGCTAAACCGTTCAATTGAAGCATCTCAACCGCTTTTTGATGCAAAAAAGCTCAGAGTGAATACTACTTTTAAATTATCACCAGACAAAATGATCGAATGCGATCCACGCCGCTTAGACCAGGTGTTAAGCAACCTTATTGAAAACAGCTGTCGGTATACTAACGAAGGCGGGCAAGTGGTCATAAAAGCGTGGCTGGATAAAGACATACTTGTTTTGAATGTTGAAGATACTTCACCAGGTGTTAAGGAAGAAAACATCCCTAGAATATTTGAACGCCTTTATCGAGAAGAAGAATCAAGAAACCGCGCGTATGGAGGATCTGGGCTAGGGTTGAGCATTGTTAAAGCTATCGCCAGCGCACATTCTGGCAGAGTTTCGGCTCGTTCAAGCAACTTGGGCGGATTAAGTGTTCGGTTGAAGTTGCCCCTATGTCGTCAAAGCACAGGATAAAGTTAATACATAGTTCAAAGCCCCCTTGGCTGCCTCGGTGAATTTACAAATAAATCGTTACATTTGATAACACACTGTCTGCTTGCACTTAGATACCCTAATTGGTGTTCGCAATCAGACAACACCCAAAATGAAAAGACATTCCCTACTTAAAAAGTTAAGCGTTACCTTGCTGGCAACCTTTGTATTTACTTGTAATTCAAATGCCATAATTATTAGGCATGACAAACCGGCAGACAGTTATATTGCAAATCAGGATGACTTTCCCCCGCTTGCTACGTTTTACAACATAGGTGTGCATGGAACATTGATTGCGCCTCAATGGGTGCTCACTGCCGCACATACTGTTTTTTGTCTAGATGAAGGGCAAATTATCAAGATTGGCGATGAGCGTGCTGAAGTTGAAGCAAGATATAGCTATCCAACTTACAAACTGGGTAAAAGTAACGATTTGGCTCTCATAAAACTTAAAGCGCCAGTAGTTGATGTTCAGCCTACAAAAATATACCGAAAACACAACGAAGATGGCCAGACCGTGTGGTTTATTGGTAGTGGCGGCACTGGCACGGGGTTAACAGGTGAAACTGTGGGCTATAAAGATAACAATGGAACCCTACGTAAAGCGCAAAATAGCGTTGCGTCGGTTTCCAAATCAGACTTAACGTTTATTTTTGATTCGGGGGATGACGGACTCGAATTAGAAGGTGCTTCTGGAAACGGAGATAGCGGAGGACCCGCATTTATCGCGGTTGATGGGGAATATTATTTGCTTGGTGTAAGCTCAAGAACAGGCTCTTGGTTTAAAGATGTTGGAGAATATGGCGTAAAAGAACTGTATACAAGAGTATCTGTCCACGCCGAATGGATAGATAAGGTAATTGCGGCAGATAAA
>CAYVST010000113.1:0-10500 GCA_964454185.1 uncultured Alteromonas sp. | reverse complement strand
TTCGTTGCATGCGTCATCATTTCGTTTTCATGTTTTTGTTTGAGTGTTTATAACGTAGCCATGTTATTAAAGGGCTAAGTATGTCCACCGCGCCATATATCGACATTATTGATAAAAAACATAGCGATTATCGATTTCGTGCAATGACATTTTGTAATTAATTGTGTAATATTTCACTACTGGTTACACACTTTGTTCATTGAATTTTTAACTAGCACGGTTGATATATTATGGCGTACAACGATAGCACTGTTTCAGTAAAAAATAGCGAAGAAAACACTATGCATAAGCCTTCTGTGGCGGAGCAGTTGGCAGATGCACAGAAAGAAATTCTTGATCTGAAAATGAAAATTATGTGGATGGAGCGTAACTACGAATAATATCCAACGCGAAAAAATGCTTGGTTTTTTGTTTTTCAAGAAGATTAATTTGTAATATTACAAATGCGATTACAGTTTTTGTGCTGGTTAGTACATTGAAAAAGGAGACAGACTGTCTCCTTTTTTGTTGAGTTGTGATGACGTGGTGCTTACGCTTTTAGCTGGTTGCCTATGGGGAGCTGCCTAATGCGTTTACCACATGCAGCGAAGATAGCGTTGCAAAGTGCAGGTGCATATACAGGCGTGGCAGGCTCGCCAACTCCGGCTGGTGGTGCATCGCTTTCAATTACACTAACTTCAACCTCTAACGGTGAATCGCTCATTCTTGGCACGCGATAATTGTGGAAATTACTTTGTTGCACTCGGCCTTTGTCAAACGTAATACCGTCGCTGATCGCCGTGGTAATGCCATACACAGACCCCCCTTGAGTTTGGTTCTTGACGGTATCCGTATTGACAACGGTACCTGCATCGATTGCCACCCAAGACTTGATAACGCTGAGGTCTCCGGTATCTGATACCTCTACTTCTACAACTGTCGCGACATAGGTTAAGAAGCTTCGATGTGCAGCTATACCTAAACCTCGCCCTTTTGGCATGTCCCGCCCCCAACTTGCCATTTTCGCAACTTCTTCTATCACATTGCGCAAGCGTGCAGTATCCAGAGGGTAGACGGCTTTATCACCCCAATAGTTTAAATATTCAGCATTTTGTTTTGTAACATCAATAATGCGATCAGGGCCGATTACTTCAAGTAGATAGTCTTTGCTGTCTTTTCCTACTTTGTGCGCAGCCTCATTAATAAAAGACTGTACTGCGAAGGCGTGGAATATGTTTGAGACCGAACGCATCCAACCTATCCTGGCTTTAGCTGGCGCTTCTCCTCTTTCAAGTTTCATATTCTCAGTAAAAATAGGGTTGTCAGTAAATCCTAAGTCTAACTCGAAACTAAACGGTGCATTTGCGCCTGCCTGAAATGTCGATGCGATTGGAGAAAACGCAGTTCGGTGCAGATACGCGTCTATTTTTCCATCGTCAGATAGTGCGGCTTCCACGTGCTGTGCCGATACAGCATGATAAAAACCGTGCTGTATGTCATCTTCTCTTGTCCATTGTACGCGAACTGGCTTACCTGTTTTCATTGAGAGATAAGCGGCTTCGGCTGAGAAATCTGGCTTGGATTTTCGTCCAAAAGCACCGCCTAACATGGTCACATACACATTGACTTTGTCTTTTGCCATACCAATCATAGCGCCGACGGTTTCCATATCGGCCTGCGGGTTTTGTGTTGCTGCCCACACATCAACACGATCTTTGTAATACATGGCCGTAGCACAAGGGGGCTCCATTGGAGCTTGGGCTAAGTGCGGCACATAGTAGTCAACAACTAACTTATCTGTGGTTGTGGACAGTACCGATAAAGCATCGCCTTTTTCTCGTACATGGGCTTGCGGTTTATTTACGGTTTCAAGTAAATCTTGTTTAAACGCCTCAGAGTTATAATCGCCGTTAATACCGTCATTCCACGTTACGCTGAGCGCCTTTCTACCTTGCCACGCGGCCCATGTTGTATTAGCCACAATGGCAATACCGCCTTTGGGTTGAAATTGAGGCGCGCCTTGAGGAGAAGGGATTTCGATAACATCTACAACCCCTTTCACAGCTTTTGCGGCGTTTGCATCAAAAGACTTTACCGTGCCGCCTACCACGGGCGGGCGCTCAATGATGGCCACGAGAGCCTGTGGTTCGCGAACATCTGCTGCAAAAGTGGCTTTTCCGGTAACAATGTCCTTTAAATCAACGTGGGCCATACCAGTATTAATGTACCGCCATTCATCTCGGGTTTTTAACTTAAGTTTGTCAGCGTCTGGCGGCGTAATGTTAAGTGCATCGTTGATAAGGTCTTTGTACGCTATCGTTTTGCCAGAAGAATGGGTCACGGTGTGCTGCTGCGCTACACAAGTGTTTGGTGCTACACCCCAGCGTTTAGCGGCAGCGTGCTGCATCATGTAACGTACGCTTGCGCCCATTTCACGAAGGCGCTGCATATTGAAACGAATACTGCGAGAGCCGTCGGTGTTTTGGTCGCCGTATGCAGGGTCACCTTTGGCCTGGATTACAATTACCTTGTCCCATTTTGCTTCCATTTCGTCTGCGACTATTTGTGCGATAGCAGTGCGAATTTGTTGCCCCATTTCAGAGCGGTGACACGTTATCTCGACCATGCCATCAAGGCGCAATGATACGAATAAATTTGCCCGCATGGCTGTTTCAGATGGTTTTGAAAGCACACCAGCCATGGCTCGTGGTGCACTGCCTACAAAATAGGTACCCAATACCAGAGCACCAGCTGCTGCCGTTGATTTCAAAAAGCTGCGTCTGTTTAGGTCAAAATAGGTTTGCGTGTTTTTCATGCTTTTTCCTCCAGCGACTCTGGCGTGAAATAGCTTACTCCAGCGTTAGCTGACATCGTTTTCGCCGCTGACTTAATTGCCTTATGAATACGCGGGTATGTGCCGCAGCGACAAATGTTACCTGACATGTTTTGCACAATTTCGTCATCGCTCGGGTTGGGATTACTTGCCAGCAAACTGGCGGCTTGCATGATTTGCCCACATTGACAAAAACCACATTGTGGTACTTGATGCTCAATCCACGCTTGTTGAACAGGATGCTCACCATCGCTGCTCAATCCTTCAATGGTGGTAACCTTTCTTCCTTGTACTGCCGATATAGGAAGGACACAAGAACGTTGCGCAATTCCATCGATATGCACCGTGCATGCACCGCATTGTGCCATACCACAGCCAAATTTGGGGCCGGTTAGATTGACTTCGTCGCGAAGGTACCACAATACTGGTGTTGATGGGTCACCAGCGAATTCGTGCTTGTTGCCATTTACGGTAAACGTGATCATAGTCTTGTCTCCTTGAGTAACCGATAGAACATAGCCAACCCAAGCAATACAGAAAAACTGTATGCCATGTCTCTATTCAATTACATTGCCTGTGTTATGCGAACAGTCCACAAAAAGCAGGAGCCACTATTGTTATTATTAAAGGCGTCGCATTGGATTAGTTGAATTTACAATACACTACCGTATCACGGGATGAGATAATTCTCATAGACTTAAGGTAACTCGCAGAGCACTGCGATGAGCGTACAAAAGGTGGGGAAGACAAAAAATGAAAGGCCTTGCTGTCACGAAGGCCTATTTGAGGTTATCGTAGCTTTCTTAACAATAAAAAACGATCAATTTTGCGCGCACCTGTTGTCATCGTTTTTTGACTATATTTAAGCCAAGTTCGCGCTCGAGGCCAGTCGTAGCTAAGCATCACTAACCCACCGACAACAAGTAATATCGACCCTGGTAATAAAGTTAGCACAATGCCGCTAATTAGCATTATTGCACCGAACGTAAGTCGTAGTGTTCGCATTGTGGTTTCACTCCATAGTCTACGGACGAGAATCGTATTCCCTAATTCTTTAATAATGGAACAAGCAAGCGGTTTAGCCAACAGGAAAAATGTAACTATTTGTCTATTGCGGGTTCACATAGTAGTCGAACAATCGGCAATACCGTTACGATGAAGGTATGCCGTTAAGAAACACTCAGTGTAATTGTGTGACGTCAGGCAGAGGAAACTGCTCTGCTGAACACTTCAAGCGTTGACGAGGTACGCCTGCATCCATAAACACCTGACCGTCGGGAATAAATCCGATAGAGCGGTGATAGGAGACACTTTCAAGGTTGCATATTACTTTTACTGTTGGCACGTCGTTTTGCTTAGCTGCGCTGAGAAGCGCAGCAAACAAAGCCCGGTAAACGGGCAACGTACGATGATTTCGCTTAACCGCAATACGGCCTAGTTCGCCGCGCTTGGTTAACCGCCCAGTGGCAATAGCTTCCTCGTTGTCATTAAGAATAAGGATATGGCAAGCCGAATCGTCTTGTTCATCGAATTCACTCGCTTCAGGCACCCGCCATTCTAAAACGAATACATGTTCCCTAAGTGCTTTAAGTCGATGTTTATCCTTTTCCCAGTCGACGCTGATGACTGTGAAGCTCATTGCTGTTAACTATTCCTCGTACCACTCCCAATAACCATTATTTATGAGTGTAGTCAAGGTTTCTAGAAATGTAAAAGAAGGGGCATCCTGGCACGATGTGGCATTTATTGTCTTGCCGCTCGCCAGAGCGTCGAACCAATCTTTGTCCCTACTTGAGAAATCAAATTGCGTTCCATTGACAAAAAGTGCGCGTGGTAACCCTTGTTTGCCATGGCTTATTAGCGCGCGGACACCGGGCGCAGGGGCAAAGCTTAAACCTGCAGCAAACTCATTGGCAATTTGCTCAAGTGATACCTCTGATTCTAGAGGGTATTCCGGGATACCTTGTTCACTCATTGCCTCAAGTAAGCTTCGAGTAAAGCCTTCTCCGTTAATGGCTTCAATTAATTGTTGTTTTAGTGACGCAACATCGCTAGGTGACACCGATTGTGGCGAAGTCTGCTTTTGCCGTTGTGGATCGCAGAAGCGATAATTGTGCTCGCCTTTGTCCAACATTAAAGCCAGACTTTCTGCAAGTTGCAGGTTGTCGGGTGCACGGAAACCCACAGAATAAGTTAAGCTGTCTTCTATGGTCTCTCCGTTATGAGGCCAACCTGGTGGTACATAAACCACATCACCAGGTTCAACCTCTACATCGATGATAGCGTCAAAGCCTTCTATCTGCCTTAACTTAGGGTGAGGAAATGTTTCACTGTAATCGCCAGGCTCGCCCACACGCCAGCGTCGCTTGCGTTTCCCTTGCACTAGGAACACATCGTACTGATCGATATGAGCACCTACACCTGCACCTGCTGTTGCAAAGCTAACCATAAGGTCATCAAGTCGCCAGCTAGGAATAAACGAGAAAGGAGCCATAATAGACGCAACGTCTTGAATGTATTTATCGACACCTTGTACGAGCAACGTCCATTTTCCTTTGCAAAGACGCTCAAAGTCTTCAATAGGACCTTGTTCTACATGCCAATTTCCATCGATGTTGTTGATGATGCGAGCATCGATTTCAGGTTCTTGTGCAAGACCCGCAAGGTCATTTTCATCAATGGGATCGTCAAAGGTAGGAAAGAAACGCTTAAGCACAACGGGCTTTTGTTGCCAGTATTCGCGAAGAAACAGGTCTACGTCAAAGTGCTCTATATAGTATGTTGTCATGTGATCTCAAAGGTGTGCTTATATAGTTGAGTATTATCAGTGATAGGGGTGATGTTTTCCAGTCGGCATCGTGAGGTTCTTTACCGCAAACGAGGAAAGGCGTTGTCGTTTATTTGAAGGGGCCACCGTGGGGTAATGGCAGTACACGTTCAGTGCCCCAAGTTTGGTTTTAAAAACTTGAGGCACAAGTTTGTCTTTGTATGGTGTTGTCAGCGCGTGTTGAGCATTTTCATTAAACGCGGTCGAAAACGGCGTTGTGTAACGTTCAAGCATAGCTGCCTGGTTTACCGTATTTCCCCATATATCGGAGTAATCTGCTGTGTAGGAAGGGTGGCTCACTAACACATCACCACGCGCAACCCCAATGCGAAGCCCGAAACCCAGAGAGCGCAGTAAAGGATGGCGCTGGGTAATATAATGAATTGCCAAAGCGTATAAAAATACACGTTGTGTGATACTGAGTTGGGAGGTGTCAGCATTATTGATAACATTCTGATGGCAAATTGATATATGTTGGTCGCCGTTCGTTTTTATCTTACGCACACCATACCGGGCCGCAGCAGCGTCAAAAAGAGAGAATAAGTGTGTCATGATGGCAAAAGTGCGCTTGTCGCCAAAAGCGAGTGTTAGGTCTTGAAAGCCAGATAAATCGGCAAATATAACCACACAATTTTTTAGTGTAGATTCAGTCTGAATCAGATAATTTGAAGCACCTTTGCTGAAGTCATGAGGTGCTTGTCTTGCGTTCTTTCTTACCTGTTTTGGCTTTTTTTGTTTTAGTAAGCTGGGCATAGCGCAATTCCTTTGCGAGTGTTGACATATGCACACGGTGCGAAAAAAAACGCGGCCTTTTATGCCGCGTTTTTAATGTACAACTTACAAGATGTATTTATAACTGATCGACAAGCCTAATTGCATCACCGATATAGCTTGCTGGCGTCAGCGCTTTAAGCTCTGTTTTTGCGGCGTCAGGCATTTCTAGGTTGTCAATGAACTCGGCAATCACGTCTGCGTTCACTTTCTTACCGCGCGTTAGTTCTTTAAGCTTCTCGTACGGTTTTTCAATACCGTAGCGGCGCATAACGGTTTGAATAGGTTCTGCAAGTAATTCCCAGTTATTATCCAACTCGTCAAGCAGGCTTTGTTCATTTACTTCCAGTTTACTGATCCCTTTCAATGTAGCTTGGTATGCAATAACAGCATAACCAACACCCACACCCAAGTTACGTAATACGGTAGAGTCTGTAAGGTCACGCTGCCAGCGCGAAATAGGCAACTTTGCGGCGAGGTGGTCGAAGATAGCATTAGCCAAACCTAGGTTACCTTCAGAATTTTCAAAATCGATTGGGTTAACCTTGTGTGGCATTGTAGATGAACCTATTTCGCCAGCCACCGTCTTCTGTTTGAAGTGACCAAGTGCGATATAGCCCCAAACGTCACGGTCAAAATCAATAAGAATGGTATTGAAACGAGCAATAGCGTCGAACATCTCAGCAATATAGTCGTGAGGCTCTATTTGCGTAGTGAAGGGGTTCCAAGTAAGACCTAGTGAGGTAACAAAGCCTTCAGATACCGCGTGCCAGTCGATGTCTTTATAGGCAGACAAGTGAGCATTGTAGTTACCCACCGCACCGTTAATTTTACCGAGTAATTCAACGTTGGCAATTTGACTACGCTGGCGTTTAAGACGAATGGCAACGTTCGCCATTTCTTTACCCATTGTGCTTGGCGAAGCCGGCTGACCATGGGTGCGTGCCATCATTGGCACATTTTGATAGCGTTTAGCAAGTTCTATTAACGCATCGATCAGTTTATCGCAGTAGGGAAGGATAACGGTTTCACGCGCTTCGCGCAGCATCAGCCCGTGTGAAAGGTTATTGATATCTTCTGATGTACAAGCAAAGTGGATAAACTCGCTTACTGCTTCAAGTTCGCTATTGTCTGCGACTTTCTCTTTTAAAAAATACTCTACCGCTTTAACATCATGGTTAGTGGTGCGCTCAATCTCTTTGATACGCATAGCATCATCTACACTGAACCCTTCTACTATACTATCAAGCAGCGCGTTCGAGGTATCTGAAAAGGCAGGAACTTCTTCAATTTGTGGGTTAGTAGCCAGCATCTGCAGCCAACGTACTTCTACTTCTACACGGTATTTTAATAAGCCGTATTCACTGAAAATACTGCGTAATTCTACGCTTTTGCCAGCATATCGACCATCGACAGGGGAAATTGCAGTTAACTGACTCAGTTCCACCTTAAAGCTCCTCACTAGTTTATTAATCGTAGTGCCTTAACAGCACTGTTAAGAATGTGTTTGCGTTTGAACAAGATATTTCTTCTTTTTCCACCCATTTGTCGCCACATAACCGCCGCGCGCACGCCCGCTAATAATATGGCGCGTACTTTATGTTGTGTTGCTGGCTGGCTGAGATAGTCTGGGTTGCCTGCTACCTGAATACGAGGGGCGAGCGGGCTTATGATGTCACTGTATATACTGGCGAGTGACGACACAATTTGAGGGTTTTGAAAATCGATGTGTGCAAGTTGCCGCTGTACATGAGATATCCGCTCTGCTAACTCTTGCATCGCTTTAGGCTTACTGGCTAATTTTCGCTCTAGACCTAGTATGCTTGCCACATATCGCGTAAGTTCGGTGTCTTTAGTGGCTTGTTTGTCCGAGAGTTGGGCTGCCAGTGTGCTATAACCCAACTTTAAATTGCTGAGCTTACCAAAGACTTGTTGTGGCGTTTCGGGGTCGGTCACTAAAATGCTCGACAAGCTCGCTTCAATGGCTTCATTATCCGACATGCCTCGTCGTGCAAGCTGCTGAACCAGTGCAGCAGCTTGACATACGCCTGCGAGGGCTAAATTACTTTCAATATCTGCTTCTAACATTAACGGATGTAGCTCTCTATGATACCGCCACCTAGGCAAACTTCGTCTGCGTAAAACACGGCTGACTGGCCTGGTGTTACCGCTTTTTGTGGCTCATCAAATACCACGTCAATAGTGTCATCACTCGTTGGAGTGATGGTGCATGGTATATCAGTTTGACGGTAGCGCGTTTTTACAACAGCTCGCATTGGTGCTGTTATTGTCTGCCTGTCTACCCAGTGCAATTGTTTTGCCACAAGGCCTTTTGAGTAAAGTCGCGGATGGTCAGCGCCCTGGCCAACAATTAGTACGTTTCGTGCCACGTCCTTATCAACCACATACCAAGGATCATCGCCGTATTTTGCAAGTCCGCCAATATGTAACCCCTTGCGTTGACCGAGGGTGTGATACATTAAACCTTCGTGTTGGCCAATTTCTTCACCTTCAGCGGTTTCAATTACCCCAGGTTGAGCAGGTAGATACCGTGCAAGGAAGTCTTTAAATTTACGCTCTCCGATAAAACAGATGCCTGTAGAATCTTTTTTATCATGAGTAATGAGGCCTTGTTCCTCGGCAATCTTGCGGACCAGTGGTTTTTCTATATCGCCGACGGGGAACAGGGTTTTTGCTACATGCTCTTCGCCAAGTGTATATAAGAAGTAGCTTTGGTCTTTGTTATTATCGAGACCACGCAGCATTTGCCATTTTCCGTCTACTTCACGGCGACGAACATAGTGACCCGTTGCAATATAGTCGGCACCTAAATCCTCTGCTGCAAACTCTAGAAATGCTTTAAACTTAATTTCTTTGTTGCACATGATGTCAGGGTTAGGTGTACGACCTGCTTTATACTCTTCTAAAAAGTACTCAAATACGTTGTCCCAGTATTCTGCGGCAAAATTTATCGTGTGTAGTTCAATACCAAGCTTATCAGCCACTGCTTGAGCGTCTTTTAAATCTTCAGCAGCAGCGCAGTATTCATCATTGTCATCTTCTTCCCAATTCTTCATGAAAAGGCCTTCAACTTGATAGCCCTGTTGTTGTAACAGGTAAGCTGAAACAGACGAATCGACGCCGCCGGACATGCCGACGATTACTTTTTTGCTTGCGTTAGAATCAATATCACTCACTACGTATTGCACACTCATTAATTTTAAAGGAACTGAAAAGTAAGGGCCAAAATAGTATTTTCAAGTTACGCAGCGTGCCGTAAACAACATTTCGTTGCATACGGGCAGCAGCAACTGACGGCCCCTTTTTTGAGGTCGCGTATTTTAGCAGATTGCTTACAGTAATTCACATGTTATCTCAACACTTAAAAAGAAATGTATTTGCCGTTTTCGATGCCATCAATTGTCCAGTTACCAACGCGATATCGAATTAGACGAAGGGTGGGGTAGCCAACGTGCGCTGTCATTCTCCTAACTTGTCTATTGCGACCTTCACTTATAGTTATTGATAGCCAACTAGTAGGAATTGACTGCCTAAATCGAACGGGAGGGGTCCTGTCCCATACATCAGGTGCGTCCATGTGTTTTACTTTAGCAGGACGAGTCATGCCGTCTTTCAGTTCTACGCCTTGACGAAGCGCATTAATGGCAGCTTCATCTGGTATACCTTCTACTTGTACCCAATAGGTTTTGCTCGTTTTTGCTTTGGGGTGAGCAAGCTTGTGTTGCAGTTTACCGTCATTGGTAAGCACCAATAACCCTTCAGAGTCTCTATCTAGACGACCTGCGGCGTAAACATCAGGCACATCTATGTAGTCTTTCAACGTCTGACGCCCATCAGCATCAGTAAACTGAGATAGCACTTGAAAAGGTTTATTAAAAAGAATAACCGTGGTGTTTGAAGACATTGGTAGTACCGCAAGAAAATTTGAAAAATCGCCGACATTTTACCATGGCCTTAGCACTTTGTCGGGAGGGGCGGAAAAATTGCATTTGGTACCAGATTATAGCCTGGTTTGTCGATAAATTCGTTGATCTTATATGTTAAGACAATGGTATGACTTGTAACTAAA
>CAYVST010000112.1:0-10593 GCA_964454185.1 uncultured Alteromonas sp. | reverse complement strand
TAACGGTTAAGTTAACCGTGTAATTACCTTCATCATTAAAGACATGTGTCGCCTGGGGCTGTGTAGAGGTGTTGCCATCGCCAAAGTCCCACAAGTAGCTTAACGTATCGCCGTCAATGTCGCTTGATTGGGCGGCATCAAACGTAACGCTAAGTGGGCCTTCACCTGATGTCACTGATGCTGTCGCCACAGCCGTTGGGGCATTGTTAATAGTGCCGTCAAAGGAACAAAAGCCGCCAAGGGCAGGTATGCTTGCTGGTGTATTCGGAGCAGACTTTTCAGCGTTAAAACCAAAGTTGATAGTTTGCCCTGCACCTATTACTGGGTTGTATTGTTCATTAACCACGGTATATGGATTACTTCCCGAATGGTTACCATGCCATACACCGGTAATTTTGGTTGCATCTTGAAATTGAATAAGAACCTGCCATCCATCGATGGCTACGTCGGCAGCATTGTGAATATCGACGCGAGCTCTAAATCCTGAATTCCATTCGTTTTCTATGGTTAACTCGCATTGTGCAGTTTCCGGTGGTGCAGCCGTTACTGAAACATTGACCTGCGCTTGCGACTCTTGTTCGCCGTTTACCGCAAAAACAGTGACAGAATATTCACCAGCTTGTTCAAAGGTATGCTGCGCATCTTTTGTTAGTGCAATAGCTTGCTCTGCGAAGTGCCAAAGGTAGCTTACATCTTCTTCTGAAGATGCTGATGTGACGGCACTGAAATCGATAGTCAGTGGCGCTTGGCCTGATAAGGTCGAAGCGTTAATGTCCACTGAGAACGGACGCTCATCTGAGTCAGCGTTACATATTCCACTTAAAACGGGTTGGGAAACTGAAGCGTCATTTGGTTTTGTGCCGTTAAATCCAAATGACTTAGTGCTTTGGGGGGCAATCTTTGCATTCCACGCTTTATTGGTAAAGGTATAAGGATTACTACCACTAAGGTTTGTATTCCATGCACTACCTATGGTTTCTCCCTGCTGAAAATGCAAACCAACTTGCCAGCCTTCGATTTCTTGAGAGGTATCATTGGTTATTCGAACTTGGCCGGTATAGCCATTTCGCCATTCGTTTATGACGTTGAATTCGCACTGTGCTGCTTGCACTTGATAGGTAGAAAAAAAGCATGCGGTGAGCAAAATGACTTTCAATGTTTGCCACCGGGTGTGGTGAAAACTGCTCATACGTGTGTCCCTTATTTTATCCATTTTCATTAACGACTATAGCGAGCAAATGTGGAGAAAAAGTGAGAGATTACGCTTTGAAGGTATGAGGTTTTATACCTAGGTGTCGTGAATCGCATGGAAGAAGTCAATAAGGTTTTGATTTTATTGCTATGCTCGCAAAGTCGAACAATATGGGTTGGTGGAGATTAAATTTTGCGCAATCAATACGCCTTTACAGATAATGATGACAAGAATTGTCAGCTTCGTCTAAAGTGCAAAGATAAGTGTCTTTTAACTTCAATACATTGTTGGTTTTGGGCGTAGTATCTCGCTTGTTAAAAAACAACAAAAAGTATACTTGCTATGATTACGCAATTGGGTTTGAAAGGTGTGTTGGCTATCGTCATTGCCAGTTTTCTATGGGGAACGACAGGCACGGCTGCGCAGCTTGCTCCAGACATTAGCCCCCTTGCTATAGGTGCATTTGCAATGGGGCTTGGCGGAGTGCTTTTATGTCTTACATCACAGAAGCACTTAGTAAAAGACAAAGGCGTATTTAGAGTTAAGCTGCCTGTCTTTCTGTTTGGCAGTGCGTGCGTTGCACTCTATCCTCTTGCCTTTTATGCGTCGATGCGATTTTGCGGAGTAGCAATAGGTACCGTAATTTCTATTGCCAGTGCTCCGCTCTTTGCTGCGTTGTTTGAGTATCTATTCGGCAAAAGAATTGTCACCACTCGGTGGCTGGTAAGCTTTTTACTAGGAGGCGTTGGAATTGTGTTGCTTGCGGCAGGAAAAGCAACACACAATGGGGTCCCACATGCGGGTGCAAGCACACAGACCTTGGGAGTAGCATTAGGGTTACTAGCAGGTCTAACATATGCTGGCTATTCATGGGCGGCAAAACAGCTTATTAATTCTGGGGCTCATTCGAAGTCTGCTATGGCTGGTTTGTTTGGTTGTGCATCGTTAATACTGCTACCTTCGCTCCTTTTTACGGGAGATAATTTATTTGTCAGCCCGCTCAATACGTTTGTTTCGCTGTATATGGCGATAATCCCTATGTATTTAGGTTATGTGCTGTTTGGTTTTGGACTGCGCTATGTGGAGGTGAGTCAAGCGACCTTAATAACCCTCATTGAGCCGGTAGTGGCAACACTATTTGCTATTTTCTTTATTGGTGAAAGGTTTCTTCCTATTGGTTGGATAGGCATGCTGTTCGTGTGTTTGTGTTTAATAGTTCAATCCATCAAAACACCAGGGCGTTTAATAGAAAATACACCCTTAGAGAAGTAAAATTTACAGAGAAAAATCTGCGTATTTGTCTAAGATAGCTTGAAAT
Source organism: uncultured Alteromonas sp. (assembly GCA_964454185.1). Lineage (GTDB taxonomy): Bacteria > Pseudomonadota > Gammaproteobacteria > Enterobacterales > Alteromonadaceae > Alteromonas. Next base: position 8,083 of record CAYVST010000112.1, on the reverse strand, counting down.
TGCCCCGTCTTATGCAAGTGGTCAATAGCGGCATTTATTTTTGGCATTTTGTCCACATGTCGGTTGTGTACACGAAGCGCTAAGGCTCCTTTAGTGTGTATGATACCTAGCGCGATCTCTATACCGTGCTTGGCCGACCAATAGCGAGAAGCCGCTTCTTCCATGATGATTACGTCAATGCGTTTTCTGCCTAGTGCTAACATCAGCGAGCTCTCAGACTGAAAATCAAGCCGCTCAAAGTGTTTGTCATCGAAATATACATAGCCCGATATCGTACCAACGGGGTTGCCATAAATATGTTCAATATTGGCGTATTCATTCCGTTTTTCAGGCAATGTAATGAAGTGTTCAGTAACTGTTAAAATGGGATGAGAGAACGTAAAGTTACCTTGTGGCTCACCTTCTGGTAACCAGCCTGGGCTAAAAAAATCAAAGTCGAGCATACCCGTATTAAACGCAATCATGGCGCGTTTGGTGGATAGCATGACTTTTTCTGTTTTTATGCCGGCGTGGTCCATGATAAGTGGCAGTATCTCAACTAAAATTCCCTTTCGTGATGCATCTACGGCATTTTCGTAGGGGACAGAGCTGCCAGATGTTCCTAGGTTATATCTGAGCACGTCGTCGCCGCACAAAGCCGTACCACTTGTGATAGAAAGAAATATAAGTAGGTATATACGCATCAATTGTGTCTTCAATTGGCTAATAGCATTCCACTGTTGTGATGGCTTTCAATACGTTGGGTATAACTAAGACTATGCACTCGGTTTCTCTTCTGTCACTTTGCTTGCCCAATAATCCACTTTTTCCACCAGATCATTTACGTCAAAGGGTTTACTTAAATAGTCATCCATGCCGGCCTGTTCACACCGCTCTCTATCGCCCTTCATTGCATTTGCTGTAAGCGCAATAATCGGTACATCTACATATCTTTCGCCAGCTTCACCACGTCGAATACGTTCAGTCGCTTCAAAGCCGTCCATTTCCGGCATTTGGCAATCCATCAAAATTACGTCAAACGTTGGCTTCATTTTGATAAGTGCCTCAATAGCTTCTTTGCCTGATTTGGCGCTCAATGTTGTGTGTTCACTGAGATGCTGTTTAACAATAACCTGATTAATGTCATTGTCTTCAACAATTAACACTTTTTGCTTTTTGGTTTTGTGATGATGTTTACTCACCAGTCGCGCGTTATTAGCCAGTGTGCTTTCATCGGCTTCCTCGAGTACGATGGTAAAGCTAAACGTACTGCCTTTTCCTTTTTCGCTGCGTAGCGCTATGCTACCACCCATTAATTCGCAGAGCTGCTTACTGATAGAAAGCCCAAGACCGGTTCCTCCGAATTTACGGGTAGTGGATAAATCTTCTTGTGTAAATACTTCAAAAATGGTGTTTTGGTTTTCCTGAGCAATACCTATCCCAGTATCCGTAACACTACAGTTGAGCGATAGCTTCCCGTCTGAACGCACCGATACCGTTGTTACTACTTCTATATGGCCTTGCTCAGTAAACTTCACTGCATTACCAAGTAAGTTGATCAACACTTGCCTAAACCTGACTTCGTCACCGCGAACCACGTGAAAGCCTTGTAGGTCAAAGTGAAAATGCAGCGCCAATCCCTTTTCTTGGCACATTATTGCGTACTGACTTTGGATATTTTCAAGCGACATTACAATGTCAAAAGGAGCGTGCTCAATTTGCAGTTGACCCGCTTCTATTTTTGAAAAATCTAAAATGTCATTCACAATATGCAGCAAGCTTTGAATACTGAAATTAGCCAACGACAAGTAATGCTGCTGTTCACTATCAAGTTTAGACGTTTCCAGCAGTTGCAATACACCCGATATACCGTGAATCGGGGTTCTAATTTCATGGCTCATACTGGCCAAAAAGCCCGATTTTAGCCTTGCGGATTCTTCTGCCTTTTCACGTGCTTCTTGCAGGTACTGTTCAGTTCGACGTTGCTGAGTAACATCTTGTTGGAAGCCGATATAGTGGGTAACTTCTCCATCAATACTTACAGGCGTAAGATTCAGCCGGTTATAAAATGACTCTCCGTTCTTCTTATAGTTGAGAAGTGTAATTTCAATGGGCTCTCTGTTGGCAATTGCTTGACGTACTTCATCAATGTTAAGCGCATCGGTTTTATGTCCTTGCATATTGCGACAATTCTCACCAATGATTTCTTCCTTCGAGTACCCCGTTAATTCTTCAAATGCGCTATTTACGTAGATAACAGGTTGCCCTGCTTTTTTTACATCCGAAATGATTATAGAAACGGTGGCTTCATCGATAGCATGGCTGAGGATTTTTATGTTGCTTTCTAATGAACGACGCTCAGTCTCATCACTGCCCACATAAATAGTTCCTCTTGTGCTTGAATTTGCATCAAGCAAAGATGTTTTGGTCCATCGTATATACCTTTTCTCGTCTGCATCCGAGGTGTGAGTGAGTTCGCTTGCTTCAGAAGATGTTAGTGCTTCAGTGACGCGTTGAAGTATTTCAATATTGCTTTCGCGCTGGTTCTCACAAAAGCGCTCAAATCGTTTATTTGACACAATAATATTGTCGCGTTTATCCACAACGACCAGCATATCGCCCATAGATTCGAGAACGTTTGAAAATTGTTCGTTTGAAAGAGAGACTTCTGATAGATCCCAAATGAGCTTTTCAAACGCTTCCCGTATGTCAGCAAGCTCTTGCGCTTCTAGCTGGGTATTTATACTTGGCACGCTGTGGTTGTTACTTAGTTTGCCTTTTATGTCTCTGTACAACGCTGAAAGTGTGCTTTCTGCGAGTGCCCCAGTTACGTTCAGCATGTGCAAAATAATAAATACAAAGCTGACGATCATAAGCAGCAATACAAGGCTTATCCATGCAACTTCTTGATAGGCAGTAATAGTCGGCTTGACGCTAAAAAGTGTTAGGTTTTTCCAATTCGTTTCTTTGAACGAGTAAGCACCGTCGTCAAACTCACTGATGAGCGTATTTGGAGCAATAAGCGTGGGCTGGCTGCTAAACAGAACCTTGCCTTCAGCGTTGGTGACTAATTGGTTAGTGAGGCGAGGGTAGGGGGCTAGTAAAGACTGTAAGCTGTCAACGTACATAACAAGTGCTCCCTCAGCTACGCCGCCTAAGAGTACCGGAACACTAATTAATACCCCATATTGAGATATAGATGAATAAGGTAGAGATGACCCAAGTGTTTGTTGCCGCCAAGCAGAATCTAAGGTATCCGGTAAGACGGTATCCCAATTTTTTTCAATGACTTGGTTGCCTGCAAAATCAAACAACGCAAACTCAACCGCTTTGGCTTGGGTAAGGTTAAGTGAGCGGAAAAACATGGGGAGATAGTTATCGCGTTGCTGCATATCAACCAACGCATTAATAATAATATCATTCGCAGCCAGATCAGCGAGCTGGCGCGTCGTATCATTAACGATAAATGTGAGGTCTTGCTCTAGGCCATCGACAGATTGCTGCTGGAGTTGGTCTGCTTGCGTTACGGCAAAATGAAAAGAAATCGCAAACATCACCAAAGAGGCAAAAAGAACTAGGGCAATCAGTCGCGGCAACATGCTCGAGAGCAGGAGTGTCCTTAACCTCGGTCGCTGTTGCTGCATGTATTAATCCATTGTTTTAAGATGCCCTTGTTCATCAAAACTTGTCATAAAGTAATCTTCTGACCAAAGTGCATCGTGCCGATCTTTCGTAAAAGGGACATCGTAAGTCTTTACTGCACCTTCTACATTAACGAGAGACTCTAACGCCTCTCTTAGTTTTTCTACCTTTATACTAGCAGCTTTCTCTGCAGCAGCAGCAATTAAATGCGTAAGATCATAAGCATGAGCAAGTCCGGTTGCTCCTTTTATGGCAAAAGGCTCAGTCGAACCATATTTGTTAAGATAAGCATCCAATAGGCGTTTTGCACGCTCAGTGGTAGGCTTGTCGAAGTGAAAAGTTTGAAGTACCGAAATATCAAACTGTGAGATTGGTGTTTCAAGCAGAGCCGCTAATTGGCCTGACGCGATCCCCCAGTGTGATATAACAGGCATCGACGCAATACCTTGTCGTGCCATTTCATCAAATACCACAACGCCTTCAGGTACATTTGTTACTAGCATTATAGCTTCAGCGTTACTATTTTTAATCGCGCTAATATCATCAGAAAAATTCTTTTGTTGCCAATTAATCCAATGAACGGAAGTAATGGATACGCCTTTTTCAGAAGCCGCTTTTTTTAATGAGGTGAGATTAGAACGACCCCATCCGGTGCGTTCTAGTACCAACGAAACACGAGAAATACCCGCTTTCTTTGCATGGTCAATTAATACAGTAGCAGCTTCGGAGTCTCGGACGGAAACGCGAAAAACATTATTGGGTGAATAGCCATTATCAATAATAGGGGTACCGGCCGCCCACGGTACTAACATGAGAACATTATTGCGGTGTATTGCTTCTATTTCGGCAAGTACGACAGGGGTATGAACCCCACCTATGACGGTCAGCAAATTCGGGTCTTTTGCAAAGTTCTCTATATTCTGTAGGCCACGCGCAGGGTTACCTCTGTGATCTCTAGCAACGATTTTGACGTCACGCCCCAAAATACCGCCCCGCGCATTAATCTCGTCCACCGCGAGCTCAACGCCCTGTTTAATTGCCATACCGCCTTCAACCGCGAATGCAGTGAAATCGGCGTCAATACCTATAATTATAGGCTCAGCTTGTGATGCTGCCTTGCTAGAAAAAACAAAAGGCAATAAAACAAAAAAGAAAAATAGGGGTGTGGTTAAGCGCATAATTTTGCAATCCAAGTGATAACCCTCAAAGTGTATAGCATTGCTCTGTTTGTTTTTAACTTGTTATCTCATTCTTTAGTATAGCCTTTGTTCAAAAATTCGCTTTGCTGTGCATTACTCCTGTTGAGCAAAGCCAGTAGTGTGCTTGAAGAAGATAAAAAGTGGCATGATTCTACCATCCGCTTATATCTTTGTTGCGAATTTAACGTCACTGTTATTACTAAATCTCCTAAGCACAAAAAATAGTGGGCTTACTACAATAGAGATTTATAACACGCAATATGGTTTGAATTAGGTTGTTTAAAAGATAAAACTGTAACAACAGCAATAGCTTGGAGTATACGTGCAAAAAAATACCTTGCCGTCAATCGTTGATGTAGAAGCGAGCGGTTTTGGCGCAGCGAGTTACCCGATAGAAATAGGCGTCGTGCGCTATGATGGTGCAAAGTGGTGTAAATTAATTCGACCTTATGACTCCTGGGTCCATTGGGACAGTGAAGCTGAAGCACTTCACGGAATAACACAGAGCATGCTTTTTACTAGAGGCCTCGACCCTGTAAGAGTTTGCCACGAGTTAAATCGCTTTCTCGGTAACACCGTGGTTTATAGTGATGGGTGGGTTGTTGATAACCCGTGGTTGATAAAACTGTATGCTGCTGCACAAGTCGAAATGACGTTCACGTGTCGCGCGCTAGAGTACATTTTAAATCAGACGCAAATGGAAATGTGGCAAGAGGTAAAGTGTGATGTTGAGCAGAGCCTTGATACCCGAAGGCACCGTGCCAGCTCGGACGCGTTGTTGATACAGCAGACTTACGCTCAAACACGTTTACTTACAAACAATACATAAAGGAAACGGAGCAAAGTAAAGAAGCTATACCGCTGAATACTAAAACAAATAGTGGACACCGAGCGACAGCGCCACATTCTCTTCTTCTCCCACTTGTCGATGTTCAAACTCTACCGCCATATTCAGCCCTTGTTGTTCGCCTAATAACCAACCAAGCCGTGTAAATGTGCCCACATCGTTGGGTAGATACAGCCATTCTGCGTAATGTTGAAATGCCGTATTGTTCGTTTTATACGTTGCATAGACAGATTGGGGAAGTTCAGTATCGAATTGGCGACTTGCACTCATCATACTTTGTGAGCCCGCTGGATAGGTAAAGCTACTGTCGTATTGATGTGCTTCAGTTATAGAGCGGGGACGATATTGGGTCTTAAGCTGCCAACGCGCTATTTTCTTACTTTTAAATTGTATTGGGCTATAGGTTTTGTCAGACGCACTCGCATTAACAGCGCTTGTAACCAAGCAAAGCATTAAAGCTAGCAAGCAACTTGTAAGTTTATCTGCGTTCATTACATATAACCCACGTTATTAAGAGGGGGCACGAGTGTATCTGCGCATTGATTTGTCGCTATTTTTGGATGACGACACCCTTAAGCATAGCTGTAAAAAATAGATCATAAAAATAAACTTGATGGATTTTCGTTTTCTGAACTAATTTTAAAGGTAGGAATGGTTGCTGCGCGCTTCCGCATACAGAACATGCAGGGTGTGCGCGTGAATATCAACGCTACTTATTTTTTTGAAAAAGCGTTCTTTCCAAATGGAGATCTTTTGAAATGCATACGGAATGGGAATTCGAAAGAAAGTTCATTGTCACGTTTGTCCCTGATGGATTGTTAGATACGCGAAAACCTGTATCTATTCGGCAAGGATACTTGGCTAGTGAGCATGACAAACACATTCGCATAAGGGATGAGGGTGGCGAATACACAATGACGGTTAAGCAAGGCGTTGGCTTAAAGCGAAGAGATACGCGCATAGAATTAACCGAATCTCAGTTCGGAGACTTATGGCCTCTTACGCAAAACATGCGTGTTGAAAAGCTGCGCTACCGCATCGATTTCTATGGCGTTCAACTCGTTTTTGATGTGTTTACGGGTAACTTGTCACCTTTGAAGCTAGTCGAAGTTGAATTTGATAGCGAAATTAGCAGCAGACAATTTCTTCCACCTGACTTCGCCGATGTCGAAGTTACTCATCGACGAGAATTTCAAAATGTTGCGCTAGCTCGCTATGGCCTACCAGATAGAATAGTGACCCCTAGCGCTACCATGACGCATAGAATTAGCGTTTAATTTCAATGAGTTTTCGTCTACAACAATGTGTTGTACAAAGCCTTTTTCGAGGCAAATAGACGTGTTTTGAAAACAAAAAAAGCAGCCGTATAGGCTGCTTTTCTTTTATTTACTGACTTAAATAGAGGCTTTAAGTGCTTGTGCTTTATCTGTTGCTTCCCACGGGAATTCGTCACGACCAAAGTGACCATAAGCTGCTGTTGGGCGGTAGATAGGTCGCTCAAGGTCTAGCATTTGGATAAGACCATAAGGGCGCAGGTCGAAGTGCTCGCGAACTAGAGCAACTAGCGTTTTTTCATCAACCACGCCAGTACCAAAAGTATCAATGCTAATTGACGTTGGCTCTGCAACACCAATTGCATACGACACCTGAATTTCACATCGCTTAGCAAGGCCTGCTGCAACTATGTTCTTTGCAACATAGCGACCTGCGTAAGCTGCGCTGCGGTCTACTTTTGATGGATCTTTACCTGAGAACGCGCCACCGCCGTGACGTGCCATGCCGCCGTAGGTATCTACGATGATTTTACGGCCTGTTAAACCACAGTCGCCCATAGGCCCACCGATAACAAAGCGGCCAGTAGGGTTAATGTGAAAACGCGTATTGGCATCAATCCATTCGCTTGGCAGAACAGGCTTGATGATTTCTTCCATTACCGCTTCGCGAACAGTTTCAGTGCTCACTGAATCACAGTGCTGTGTTGAAAGCACGACTGCATCTATGCCAACAGGCTTATTATTTTCGTACTTAAACGTGATTTGGCTTTTTGCATCTGGGCGTAACCAGTCTAACTTGCCAGACTTACGCACTTCGGCTTGCTTTTGCACAAGGCGATGAGAGTAAGTAATAGGCGCCGGCATTAACACGTCAGTTTCGTCACTGGCGTAACCAAACATAAGGCCTTGGTCACCTGCGCCTTGCTCTTCCAAGCTTTCGCGGTCAACACCTTGATTAATGTCAGGCGACTGTTTACCGATAGCGTTAAGTACAGCACACGAGTCTGCATCAAAGCCCATATCTGAATGCGTGTAACCAATTTCTTTTACTGTTTTGCGGGTAAGTTCTTCAATATCTACCCAAGCAGAGGTGGTCACTTCACCACCTACTAAAACCATACCGGTTTTTACATACGTTTCGC
>CAYVST010000111.1:0-10807 GCA_964454185.1 uncultured Alteromonas sp. | reverse complement strand
CATCCTCTTCACCACTGGCATTTAGAAGCGCATGACTGGTGGTATCGAACATGACACGGATTGGCCCGTCAAGGGTCGAATCACCTGTATTTTGAATAGTAATAGTTGTGACGTATTGTCGATTAACACGGTCAAATACTGGTCGACTGGGATATTGAGTATTTGCTGTTTCACTTTGCTGCCAGTCGGCAAACGATGGTGTGCTAGCTAGCGCGATAAACGGCAAACACATTAACGAGGATTTTTTCATAGCAGCATTCCTTATTTTGCGAGGTGCTTGCGGCGAAGCGCAATTACACCTAGCACCATTGCCAATAAAAACGAAGTTTGTGGTGCAGGAACGGCAGTGCTTTCAACAAGAGACACATTATCGATGGTAAATGTAGATGAAAATGATTCAAGGTTGAAACCAGGCATTAGTGCAAAATCTAGGAAGAAACCGTCATAGCTATTATCCAATTGTGCAGTGAACGTGCCGCTGCCACTTTCAAATCCGAATAGCAGTAGTTCAAAATCAATTCCGTTGTTTAGCACAACAGAAAACGCGTCGGAAAAATCATCGGTTTGTAAATCAGAGCCGCTAAAAAGCCAATCAAAACTCAAGTCTAAAACAACGCCATCAGCAACACCTGACAAGTCAAGTTGAGTAAACAGCGAGTTGGAAATGCCATCTGGAAATAAGTTGTCGGTGCTCAGCTGCGCTGAACATTGACCTGCATTATCAACAATAGAGAAATCGCTAGTATCGGCAGGCTCACCAAAGCCATCAGTATCTAGACTCCAACCATTGAAGTTACATGTTTGAAAGTCACCATTGGTTATGAAGTTTGCGTTTGCTTGTGTACTCACAAAAAGCACCGCACTAACGACTAAAGCCCTAATATTCATTTGCTTACCCTGTTGTTAAATATTAATTTCCAAATGTAAATAATATGTTTACAAGGGCGAATACTATTTAAACAAACGCTACCTTACTAGCGCCAAACCGATAAAACTCGACTGAATACGTATGCATAAAAAACATCAACAATGTTTTATGGCTGTTTATTTTTTATTCACCACACTTGCTCTATTTGAGCAAATATAAGAGCGAAAATGTTTACCTTTTTGAGGGCGAAAATGCTGAGAGAGCGAACGTACCTTTTGTACATTCGCTGCTTCGCAAATAACTGCTTTACGTCTACACTGGAACTTTTGACGGCACGCATAAGTAAGACAAAGGTAATAGACAATGGGTAGGATTTTCTTTGTTAGCGCAGTTATCTTACTGACCCTTGGTGCATGTAGCAGCAACAATTTTTTCAAGCAAAAAGCACAGCCAGCTGCGCTTGAATACAGCTATGGCTACGGCGTCTTGCCAGACCTTGAAAACATCGCAACCGATGCCTTGTGCAAAAGATGTGAACAACAGCAGTCAGCGTCTGCCCTCGACGTAACCCTAACACTGCATTGCGTACGAACATTACTTGGTCGAGACAACGCAACACCTAGTGATCGCAAGTTTGCTCTTATTCAGTACAATTCGTCGATGCGTACTTTGTTCCATCAGCGAACAATGCAAAACAATTTAGTACAGGTTCATTATGTAGGGCCAGACGATATTTTTCTTGTTGATGATATCATTCCGTCAGAGATACGTTTAACGCCAACCGTCTTTGGTGAAATCGGCGCAGCAGCGGTTTACTATCAAAACAACAAAGCGGTCGACAACACTAACATTGACCCCAATTTTCCGTTAGAGGGGATCTTTTCCTCTTACAGTATGTTCGTCAGTGATATCAGCTTAAAAGGCCTTAGGCTGCATATCACATTGAAAGCCGTGCCCGTATCCAGCTCTACAATAGTGAATATTGCTATGCAGAAGTATACGCTGCGCTACTCGCCAGCAGCGGCATTTCTCGGGCTGTTACAAAGTGCTGATATCCACAATTTCAGCTGGTTAGGGTACACTAATGCACAAAAAGCCGAAAGTCGTATGGGGGTCTTCAGTATTGGTGAGCTTTCATCAACGAAAACACCGTTAATCATGCTTCATGGGCTCAATTCTGACCCACTCATTTGGCGCTATCTCACTATGGCTATATTGAACGATGAAGTGCTAAGTCAGACGTTCCAAATTTGGCATGTGTACTACCCATCGGGCCCACCACCATTCTACAACGCCATGCGTGTACGCAGGCTCATTAACCAGTTAAAACAGCGCATAGCTAGCAGCCATTCTCCTAATGATGCAGTGCTTATTGGTCATAGTATGGGGGGAGTCATCGCTAAGTTATTATCAACTCAGCCCCAGGCGCAATTGTGGGATACAACATTTACCACTCCCCCTGACCTATTACTAACTGAAGAAGATCACAACGTACGCGATGTATTTTTGTTTTCTCCCGTGTTTGCAAATAACACGGTCTTCTTTTTAGACACGCCCCATAGAGGCTCTGACGTTGCAAATAGTGTAATAGGCAGCATTGGCTCGTCGCTGATAAGCTTGCCTATCAATTTTACGGCCTTGTTTCGTAACTTTATCGATAAGGTAGGCGTAAACACGCTGACCCAAGCTATGTTGCCATTTTTGCAAGACTATGGGCCAGATAGTGTGCAAGTATTGCGCCCCAGTCATCCGTTAATGACAACACTAGCAAACATAAAATTCAAGGCACATGTTACTCTATTATTGGCTCTTCGGACGCATTAAGCTGCGACACACCGGAGAACTGCGCAGCCATTAGCGACTCTGTCGTAACTTATACCAGTGCATTTATTGACGACGCCGAAGAGACAAAAATTGTCCCGTCGTCCCACAATTCCTTCAAAAGCCCACAAGCTATTCAGTTCATTCTTGAAAAACTACATAGGCTCAATGAATAACGTTATCTATTTACTATATCGCCGGCAGCCTTGTTTCTCGCAGACAGAGCGAGCAACAAGACCTGAGCAATTATGGCAAATAAGGCAGCTCCTGAGAGTAAAAATGGGTCTATGAGAATATCTTCTTTAAATTCAAAGGTCCCCGCACTAATTTTCTTCCAACCCATGAAGTTTTGAGCTGCGGCAACATGTGCGCCGAGGAAACCAATGACTAGCGCCACAAACGTTGTTCCCCAATTATGCAAACCTTTGATTATCATCAAAATGCCGAGCAAACCAATCACACTGCGCTGCACGCGACAATATGGGCACTCATAGACAATTCCAAACAAATCCACACTCCATGCGACTATTGATACCGCCAGAAAAAAGAACCCAAGAACTTGAATGCGTTTTACGTAGAAGTCTAATGACGTTATGACCACCTGATATTTCCTTATTCTAATACGCTAGTGAAAGAAGAAATAATAAGAAAGGCGCCTTTGGATGTATACAAAGAATATGTGTTATTTGCGATTTTTCTTATTTATTCATTAGGTCAGTCTATTAAACAATACTACTTATAGTGCCTTGCATAACTCGAGCGCATATCGACGTCGCTTTTGCTGCCGTTATGTTTAAAAAGCTGCAGCATATTGATAACTAGCGTATTATCTGTAATTAGTAAGTGGCAATACAGCGCGTTGGGGAATGGCTACGTGTCAAGAATGAACTATCATCACCTCTATTATTTTTGGCGTGTGGCTAACACGGGTAATCTAACGCAGGTTGCCAACGAAATACATTTGTCACAGTCAGCCATCTCAGCTCAACTTAAACAATTCCAAGAAAATATGGGGGTAGCGCTCCTCACACGTAAAGGACGTTCACTGGTACTGACCCCTCAAGGTAAGCAAGTGCTAGCTTATGCAGACGAGATTTTCTCGAAGGGCGAAGAGCTCGAAAACCTAATTAATAGAGGTTTACCGTCGCAGTTAAGCCATATTTCTATTGGCGTGCTGTCTAACTTGTCGCGTAACTTCGTTGAAAGCTTTACGTTACCTCTTATTAACGACAAGTTTGCGACGTTCTCGCTGCAAACAGGAAGCTTAGAGTCGCTACTAGAAGGGCTGTCTAGCTTCAGACTAGATATTATTCTCACTAACCATAATGTTGAATTAGGACAACAAAATGGAATTTGGCACAGCGAATTGGTTTCGCGCCAGGCCATTGAAATCATTGGTCCTTCGAAACCCAAAAGAGCCAGAAAATTCCCTCAAAGCTATACCGATGCGTCGTGGGTGTTACCGTCGCAAAACAGCGAAATACGCTCTGCATTCAGTATTGCTTGTGCCAGAGTGCAATACTCTCCCAAAATAAAAGCGGAAACTAACGATATGGCAATGTTGCGCCTTTTAGCGCGCGACAGCGGCGCTTATTCAGTAATGCCGTCGGTGGTTGTTCGTGACGAGGTTGCTAATGGCCTGCTTCACATCCAACAGAGTTTGCCCGATGCTTATGAACACTTCTACGCAGTAACCCTTGCGAAGAAAAAAGTGCCGCCAATCGTACAGAGCATTATCGATAATGCAAAAGTTGACGCTAATTTATCTTCGTAGAAATCGTTGAGTTAGCCTGCTACAACACGCCCTATCCGATTGTTTATTGCAATCCATGGTGCACTTGTTGGGGTGCTCTCCAAATAAATACATGACAACGCTAACTTATCTAGTTGATGTAACGCATCGTAAAATTGTTTGCTGTACATACTTGGGTTATTGGGCAACCGAAGATGATTGTCTTCATCAAGATGCCCAGACAGCCTGGGAGATGAGTAACTAATCAGCCCTTCGTTATCACGCAACCCCTTGCATTCCAGTTCCCGAGAAGACAGGAGGAATACAGGAGTGTTTGGCTGGTAATGCTGCTTTGCACTTCCTGGCACCGTAATACCCAGGTTAGCGGCATAGCGCACTTCTTGATGTAGCGTCTCTGACAGCATAATGTCATCAATAGGGCCAGGACGCAGAATAGTAGGTACGTCTTGTGTCACATCAATGATGGTCGATTCTATACCAACCTCTGCCCGCCCACCATCTACAACAGCCGCAATACGCCCGTCTAGCGATGTTAAAACATGTTCAGCTGTTGTCGGGCTGATGAACTTATATTTATTGGCTGATGGAGCGGCAAGCCCGGTTTTAGCTGCATGAATTAGCGCGACAAAGTCTTCACTAGCAGGATACCTTAGCACCACGGTATCTTGCCCGGCGGTGACAGAATCTGATACCCAACTCTGCTTTTTAAGCAATATGGATAGTGGTCCAGGCCAATATGCTTTAGCGAGTTGATAGGCAAGGTCAGGAACATCTCTTGCCCATTTGGCAATATCATCAAGGTTAGCAATATGAACAATAAGAGGGTTACTCGCTGGCCTCGCTTTAGCGTGAAAGATTTTCGCAATAGCGTCAGGGTTAGTAGCGTCACCCGCTAACCCATATACCGTCTCTGTTTTTACTGCTACACATTCACCATCTCGTATCAGCTTTGCCGCTGTATCAATGCCTTCTGGGAAAGATAGCGTGAGCGTTGTTTTGTTCATGATCTACCTAGTGTTTTTTTCCAATAATAGGATCGTTCAAACAAAAACATAAATAAAATAACATTTTTGAATTTTAATCATAAATTTAAATTAAGCTTACAGGTCAAATTAAACACAAAACTAATTTAAAACAACCACTTAAACAAAAACAAAATATTTACAATCAACTAAAATAGAACAAAAACAACAATATTTGATATTTTTTAAAAGTCATATGACATGTTTTACTGATTAGTAATAAAAAGGAGTACAACATGTCATCTCAAACTAGCTCATTTCTACTTGTGTTACTTCCACTATTTTTAACAATAATGTCGTGGTTTAGTGGGCCGAAAAACACATTTTTTTCTCGAATTCATATTGAAAGAGTCGCGATTTGGGGCAGCTTAGTCATGTTTGCGGTTTCCCTCGTAGTGGGCTTTATCGTTACGACTCCCGCTATATTAGACACTATGCTTGTCACGCTATCTCCGCTTAAGTCAGCCGTAATACTAACTGTAGTGACAATAGGCATAATCTTGATGCGCTTCTCGCGTAACTATTTTGTCGGTGAAGCCTGCTACCCTGCCTTCTTAAAATGGATGCAGCTTACACTGGCTTCGGTGGTAATCACTATCCTTGCAAACCACTTAGTTGTGTTCTGGTTGGGGTGGTTAGCCGTGAGTTTATCGCTTCACCACCTGCTACTGCTTTATCCTGATAGACCGCGTGCGGTGGTAGCTGCACAAAAGAAGTTCTTGTTAGCAAGAACTTCAGAGCTTTTTATGGCTGCCGCCTTCACACTGTTGTATCTCGCCTTTGACACGCTATACATCAACCAAATTTTGAGTCTGCTGGAGCAAGCTACACCTCTTTCCATTTATGCGCTAACAGATACACAAATACAATACACTAATGGCGCGGCGTGCTGCATAGCTGTTGCGGCATTAATAAAATGTGCTCAACTGCCCGCACACGGCTGGTTAATTAACATTGTAGAAGCGCCAACACCTGTTAGTGCTCTACTGCATGCAGGTGTGATCAATTTAGGTGGTTATTTGCTCCTAGCTTTCGCACCGCTTGTTGCCATGTATTCTTCTGCTCAATGGATTTTAGGTATTGGTGCAGGCTTAAGTGTTTTCTTTAGTGCGCTCGCCATGACAACCCGCGTTACCGTAAAGGTGAGATTGGCGTGGTCAACGTCTTCACAAATGGGATTAATGCTAGTCGAATGTGCGCTTGGTTTGTATTCGCTAGCACTTATTCACTTAGTTGCTCACTCATTTTACAAAGCATATGCATTTTTGAATTCAGGGTCTGCGGTATATGAGGCGTTGGAAAATGACATTAGCGCGCCAAGAACGCCTCAGTTTGCCGATTGGCTAAATGCATTGTTTGTATCAACACTGATTGTATTGGCCAGCTTTACATTTACAAACTATAGCGGCCCCATTAGCCCGTGGCTTCTAGTGACATTGGCATTTACTGCATACATTGCCACTCGCACTGCTAATTCAGACCAAACTCAGCTTTATATTCTGGTCGGTATTTCTATCGTACTTATTGGCGCATACAGCACGGCAAAAGATTTGGTAGGCCAATACTTACTTGCTGATTTTCCTGCCACAGTTTCTATGTTTTCACTTATCGACATCTGGGTGGCCAGCTTAATATTTGCACTCTTTGTTATCCATATTGCTATGCAAACCTATGGTGACAAACTGTATGTCCAAAAATTTAAACAACTGTTGTTTGCGGGCCTTTACCTTGATGAATGGTTCACCAAAATCACATTGAAAGTTTCACCTATTACCCTTCGCAAACAGGTCACTCAACAAAATTCTGCAGCATCAATCACGCATATAGGGAGCAAGTAATGACCGTCGTTTCTATTAACACTTCAAACCTGGATAAAAAGCGAATTCAGAGAGCGGCCAGTGATGCTTGCAACGGGGTTGCTCCTAATTTTCCTTTGGACAAGATGATAGCGGTCAACCCATTTTGGAAATTAATTGACCAGCCATTTCAAGATGTGTCGGCGCGTGTGCATGCGCTCACTGGGATTACGGCGATTATGCCAGCATCACATTGGCTAGACTTGTATAGAGAAGGGGCCATCTCAGACGATGCCATTAAACACAGCTTGTCTTTGTATGACATCACAACCGACAAGGATACGTTTATCAGTGCCCTGGGTGACGAACGAAAGTCTGTTTCACTTCCCCTGTTAACCAAGCACTTCGATAGATTTCGTGATACGAACGAAATGACCTGGGAAGAAGAATGTACTTTTCAAATTAGCCAGTTTTGTGCGGCGTACTTTCAGCACGAATCGCCACTGGTGCAAATTGAAGGCAACTCTGCGGCAGATACCCTATATAAAAGTTGGTTGAACGGTCTACAGCACGACACGGGTATTAGCGTGCTAATGAACACCAAAAGCCTAAAAGCTATCTTTAAGAATTTGCCTGATAACTTAGAGAGCCTATTGGAAGTGTCTGCGGCCGAACTTGGGTTTGAGCAACAACGTGCCCAAGACTATTTCTATGCACTCATTATGAGCTTAAATGGCTGGTCTTCCTATATTGCCTATCGAACCTGGCTGACAGACTGTAATGAATTACAAGGTTTGCTGGCAATCCGTCTAGCGTGGGAACTTATTATTCACCGTTACTATCACACGCATTTCGAAGAACGAGCACAGCAGGTACAAATAAGATGGAGTCATGCTTTAAAGCAGCTCCCTTCTCGTATTGCCGAATATAAGCAAGAAGAGCTCGCGCTGTGGGTAATGATGTATGCCTATGAATATGAGCAACAGCAGCGACTTCAGTCTAAATTAATTACCTCATCACCAGTACCGCAGCTTGCTCCAGATGTGCAGGCGATTTTCTGTATTGATGTGCGCTCTGAAGTTATTCGCCGAATATTGGAAATTAAGAGCCCCACAATCAAAACCATGGGCTTTGCTGGCTTTTTTGGTATGCCCATAGCTTATGCGCCTGCTAATACAGATGCGCAGCGGCCTCAGCTACCGGGTCTATTGGCCCCACAATTAAAGGTGAAAGAAAAAGATACCACTACCCATAGAGCAGAGCTCATTCAACAACGGGCGACATGGCACAAATGGAGCAAATCTCCATTGGGCAGTTTTTCTATGGTTGAGTCAGCGGGTTGGTGGTATGCCTTTAAGCTATTAAAAAATACTCTGATGCCATCAAGCAAAGAGAACCCGATAAACTCATTAAGCCATCACTGTGATTGGGAAATCAGTAACGAAAAAGGCCCTATTGGTATTGATGACAAAGTTGCGCTAGCGGCCGGTGCCTTAAAAATGATGGGAATAACGAAATTCTCACCTACTGTTCTACTTGTAGGGCATGCCAGTAAATCGCGTAATAACCTACACGCGGCAGGACTTGATTGTGGCGCGTGTGGCGGCCAGTCAGGAGAAGTGAACGTTCGTGTACTTGCACAGCTGCTGAATGATGAAGAGGTGAGAGCGGCTTTAAAAGAGATGGGCTTTAAATTAGCCGGAAATACGCGTTTTGTGGCAGCGCTTCACAATACCACCACGGATGACGTTGAGTGTTTTGACAATCAAGTGCCCGAAAAAGTTAAGAACTTGCTTAGTGAAGCGAAACATCAAGCCCAAAAAGAACGCGCTAAGCATTATAGTAGAAACTTGCCTTTTGAGTCAGATAAAAAGCGAAACGAACGCTTTCAACATCGTGCCAGCGACTGGTCACAAGTACAGCCTGAATGGGGCTTAGCAGGTAACTCTTCATTCATTATCGGTCCGCGACTGCGCACACGTGGGCTCGATCTTGAAGGGAAAACATTTCTGCATGATTACTCATGGCAAACCGACGAAGACAGCGCCGTACTTGAAACACTGATGACTGCACCGATGATTGTCACAAACTGGATTAACAGCCAATACAATGCGTCGGTATCTGACAACCAAAAATTAGGAAGCGGAAACAAGGTACTTCACAACGCCCTATATAACAACATTGGGGTATTTGAGGGTAACTCTGGCGACTTGCGAATTGGTTTATCAAAGCAATCGCTGCACAACGGCGAGCGATGGGTTCATCAACCCCAACGTTTAAGCGTTTACATCGTAGCGCCAAACACCAAAATTCAGCAGATAGTGGAAAAACACAAAATGCTGCAGGACCTTATCGATAATGACTGGCTCTATGTGTTTAGCTGGGAGAGCCCAGCGGTTATTGAACGTCTGTATAAAGGTAAGTGGTATAAATCTCACGGTTTAAGCATGTAACTCCCGTAAGCACTTAAAGATGACATGGATGTCTTTTTCTTTTTACTGTTCAAATTTCCCTCGACTTTGGTGGTGTATTTCCTTATAGTGCGCGCGCTTTATATGTTGATCGCACCATCAACATCTCCTCTTTTGTTTTACCCTCTGGATACCTGTTTTGATTACCACTGCAAATATCACCATGCAATTTGGCTCTAAGCCACTCTTTGAAAATATTTCCGCGAAGTTCGGTAACGGCAACCGATACGGTTTGATTGGCGCAAATGGCTGCGGCAAATCTACATTTATGAAAATTTTGAGCGGCAAGCTAACGCCGTCATCTGGCAACGTATCAATGGCACCGGGTACTAAGCTCGGCATCTTGAGCCAAGACCAATTTGCGTTTGAAGAGTTTAGCGTTGTGGATGCCGTAATCATGGGCGACCGTGAATTATGGGAAGTAAAACAAGAGCGAGATGCCATATATAGCAAGGCAGAAATGAGTGAAGAAGACGGCATGCGTGTTGCCGATTTAGAAACTCAGTTCGCAGAAATGGATGGTTATACTGCCGAAGCGAGAGCCGGCGATATTCTTAATTCTGCGGGTATTGATGAAAGCTATCATTTTGGCCTAATGAAAGAAGTCGCTCCAGGTAAAAAAGTTCGTGTACTACTTGCCCAAGCGTTGTTTGCTGAGCCTGACATTTTGCTGCTGGACGAGCCTACCAACAACTTGGATATTTACACCATTAGCTGGCTAGCCGAAGAGCTTAACAAGCGTAAATCAACAATGCTGATTATTTCGCACGACCGTCACTTCTTGAACTCGGTGTGTACTCACATGGCTGACATTGACTACGGTGAGTTGCGTATTTATCCGGGTAACTACGATGAGTACATTCAGGCAGCAATGCTAGTACAAGAACAGCTTCACGCTGAAAACGCCAAGAAGTCGGCCGAAATCGAAGAACTTCAAAGCTTTGTTGCACGTTTCTCAGCTAACGCATCTAAAGCCAAGCAAGCGACGTCACGTGCTCGTCGTCTAGAAAAAATTGAGCTCGCCGAAGTAAAAGCGTCAAGCCGTCGCAAACCTTACATTGTGTTTAAACAGCATA
>CAYVST010000110.1:0-10886 GCA_964454185.1 uncultured Alteromonas sp. | reverse complement strand
ACAACAGGAAGACGTAAGCATGAAACGAACACTTCTGTCGCTGGTAGTCGGGATTACGATGACCACTGGTGCAATAGCCGACGACCTTATGCAGGTTTATCAACAAGCTCTGGCTAACGATCCATTGGTAAACCAAGCGAAAGCACAACGTGATGCTGCGTTTGAAGGAATTAGCATCAGCCGCGCTAACCTTCTACCTCAGGTATCGGCGTTTATCTCTTACACAGATATAGACGGAACAAATGCAAACACGGTTCCTATTACCGACGACAACGATGAACTTGTTGGGTTTGCGTTTCCCCTACTTGATTTTCAACAAACTAACTTGCAAAAAGGTGTTGAAGCAACGCTTTCTATTTACGATCACGCCAACTGGGTAAACTTAGGCCGTGCAGAAAAAGTAGCACAGCAAAGCGACTCGCAGTACGCGCAACAAGTACAAGACCTTATTGTTAGAACAGTAACTGCATACCTTGGCGTGCTGCGCGCGCAAGATAACCTAGAGTTCATCAAGGCGGAAAAACGCGCCATTGAACGACAGCTTGAGCAAACGAAACAACGCTTTGAAGTTGGCCTTACAGCAATTACCGATGTACATGAAGCGCAAGCTAACTTTGACAATACGGTAGCACGTGAAATTCAGGCAGAAAATGATGTGGAAATTGCACTTGAAGACCTCCGCGTTATTACCGGTAAATACCACGCTGAACTTAGCGTATTGAGCACCGAACGCTTTAGTGCAACGCTACCTCAGCCATCAACAGTTGATGAGTGGTTAAACATTGCAGAAGAGCGCAACTTGTCATTGATGGTCCAGCGCCTTGGAAAAGACATTGCACAAGACGACATTGATGCAGCGCGCGCAGGTCATTATCCAACGCTCTCGTTCACGGCAAGATACACCGAAGACGATGTGTCTCAAACGTTTGGCTCAAACCCAGAAGCTAACCTGCCAATTCAGGATACAACGCGCTTGAACGCCCAGTTGTCAATTCCTATCTATCAAGGTGGTCGAGTTACAGCAAGCACCGCGCAAGCGCGTCACAACTACGTTGCGGCTAGCGAGCAGCTAGAGCAAGCGCATCGCCAAACAGTGCAGAGCGTGCGTCGTTCATACAACGACCTCAGAGCAGCCGTATCTAGAATTCGAGCATTGGAGCAGTCGGTTGTTTCAGCAGATAGCGCATTGAAAGCCACGGAAGCGGGTTTTGATGTTGGTACACGTACCATCGTGGATGTATTAGACAGCACACGTAATTTGTTTGACGCACAGCGTAACCTTGCAGGTGCTCGATACGACTTTATTCAGTCTGTTGTAACACTTAAGCAAGCGGCGGGCACGCTGACAGGCGAAGGTATTGAAATGTTGAACCGTGGCTTAGTGGCTTCGAAGTAAACGGTTGAAAAAATGCGGTTAAAGGGGTGGCTATGTGCTGCCCTTTTTTATGCGCGCAATGAAAGAGGTGGATACACTACATCACATCGACGATGATGTTTGTAACGAGTCAATTAACGAGATGGCGTGAACTTTTCCAGTGCAAGCAGCAGTTGCTTGTATTCAGCGCGTAATTCTTCAGCACTTTGTTTATTGAGTGCGAAATTACTCAAGCGCGCAGACACAGAACGCAATTTTTCTTGCAACGAACGTAACTCATCGTCCATGATTAGGCCCCTTATTTCCTGCTAATGCAGATAGTTAACCGAACTAGTATAGCGTCATTGTGGCTTACCTCAAGCCCTTTGGTAGACAGATTTACCCTTGAGTGATTAACAAAAATGCAAGCCTCTGAACTTCAGAACAAATTTGAACGAATTCGAGCTAATAAATGGTTTGAAGCCTTTGTCATTAGCGTCATCGTAGTTTCCGCCCTGTTAGTTGGTGCTAAAACTTATGAGCTTCCGACGGGATTCTCCACCGTAACAATATTTCTAGACTGGTTTATCAGCGCTTTTTTCCTTACAGAAATAACCATTCGTTTTCTGGCAGAAAAACGTAAACGTCATTTTTTTAAAAGCTTCTGGAATTGGTTTGATACGCTTATTGTGATCGTCAGCTTAATACCTGCAGAAGATACGGAATTAGCGCTCATCGCACGTCTGGTACGTGTATTTAGAGTCTTGAGAATGATATCGATCATTCCAGAGCTTCGCATCCTCCTTGTCTCTCTGGTTAAGGCACTGCCTCAGCTTGGCTACGTAATGCTGCTGATGTTTATCATATTCTACATTTACGCTGCGGTCGGTAGTACGCTGTTTGAAAGCATCAACCCTGTGCTTTGGGGTGACATCACTATTTCAATGTTGACGCTATTTAGAATTATGACGTTCGAGGATTGGACTGATTACCGCTACACAATTTTCTCAAAAAACCATCCATACACATTTGACAGGTTGAGAAATTTCATTAAGGTCGTGTTTATTACATGGCCTTTTGGGATGTTCCATGACTCTTGTCTACGAAGTCAAAACTACAGAAATCAAACCATATACTTATAGAACGCCATTGGTTTCTATCGACGACGATGGACAACCGCAAATGGAAGACTCCAAGCAACCTCCTGTCCACATCAAAAAGCTCACACTACTGAATCTCGTTGGCAGAAATGAAGAAGGAGACATAGTTTCATATGAGCCAATGGAGCATGTTAATCGCTTCCTCATGTCCCATCATATTGATGAGAACAAACAGGAGTCTGAGCAATACAGCAAGGCACTGGTTCACTTCTTCTCGTTCTTAATCAGTCTTCAGGAGCTTTGGGATAACGAGTATGACGAAGACCTATACGATGAGTTGGTAGATCTACCCAGGCCAACCTGGGATTCGTTTCCGGTACGCAAAAACCAAAAGATCACGTATCAGTACCGCGCAGCGCTTATGAAGGCCGTGCTGGAAGAGACAGACGCTAACAAGCGAATTGCGAGAACAACTGCAACTGCCTACATGAATGCAGTCGTTAAGTTCTACTCCTTCCACCTCCGCAACGGCTATCAGTTTAACAACCCTCCGTTTGAGCACGAGGTCGTCACTGTTCACTATCAAGCATCAGGCGCTAGCATGAAGGCTTACATGTCCAAAGACGTCCACACTACTGACTTGAGACTCAACTTTGGTAAGTCAAAAAGAAACGAAGGTGGGGCGTTACCATCGTCCCGTAGAGACTTAAAACCTTTAACTAATAATGAGTGGGCAGCGGTTGAAGACATCCTTACAAATACGCAGAGTGTGCTAAAAAATATTGGTGGGGAGGTGAAACCTGCCAAGCTACCTATCGAATACTGCCTTTTTTTCCTCATATGTCGATACACCGGACTTCGAAAGGAAGAGGTTGCCAGTCTGCACCTTGGGCAAGTCGTAAAGCCAGATAGGAGCAAGGCTGGGATGCGCCTCGGTGTCGGCGGTAACTATGGCTCTCTAACCAAAACAAAAGGCGGTGGTAACAAGTCCCGCAGAACTATCATTCCCACTCGTATTATGCAGCTTTTGTACGAATATACGTTAACTGACAGGTACAAGAAGCGCTTGACGGCTTTTAAAAATATGTGTCAGACCAAAAGAGCAGGCGGAGAGGATGGCCTGTTTGAGGGTGATGATGCTATCGATGAAAGCAAGGAGTACCTTTTCATTAGCACAACAGGAAAGCCTTTCTTTACCAAGCTGAGCGAAGCCAACACGCGTTGGAATGAAATTCGGAGTACCGTTGAAGCAATAACAGACAAAGCTCTTGATGGCGTCATCCACAACCTGCGATCAACATTTGCGGTAACACTTTTCCGCGCCCTGCTAAAGAAAACGACGCCAGATATCGCCTTAGCACAAGTGTCAGAATGTCTCGGGCACGAGGATGAAGCAACCACACTTATGTACCTCAAAATCGCTCAGGACGAACCGACAGGCGATGAAATATATGAAGATATCCTAGAGTACCTTGGAGTATTTGAAGACTTAGAGAGCGAAACAGCAGTATCACAGAATGGAGAATCAAGTGAATAGTAGCTCAGCAAATAAACGAAAAGCACTACAACCAGTGAAGTCAATGGTTAGGCTGCCTGGCACGGTTGAACCACTTCGTATCGAGGATATGGTTATTAGTACCCCCCACTGCAATTTGTACTTCAAGCGACTTAAATACAAGGGTTGTCCGACTTTGAGCACTGGGCGTTTCGGTAGTATCTCCCCCCAGTTTCGGCAAGGAGTCGAATTGATTGACGCAGAACGTGATGATTTCATTCGCGAATGCTTTCAACTTTTGAAGGGCTGCAATAGGTATACTGCGTATTTTAATTTTACATACTTGATTAAGTATTTGGTTTGGTCTGACGATACCTGCCAAGCAATACCATCAGAAGGTTTTCTGGCGTGGACACTGATTAGTAGGAACATGGACTGGTGTTCTCAACAGTGCAAATTAGGACGATTATCACTCGCTGAATTCACATGTCGAAAGAAAGCCCTTTCATGGTTTCTCCGACAAACCAATCGAAGCTTAGACGCTGAAAACCTTCCCTCAATAAGGGGGCTAAAGGGAGCAACTACGAAGAGAGCATCGCTAGATTTAGAGAGTGAATTAAAGCCCACTGCCAAAGCCCTTTTCAGGGCGTATACAACTCTCTTAGATCATTTTAAACATGGAACTACTCCAAGCAGACACCCCCTGTATGACAAAAGCCTTATTGAACGAGAAGCAAGCAAGAAAAGAATAGCAGGCAATGGTCTTTTGGCCCTAAAACAAGGCTTTGTAAATACAGTTAATCGAGGGCATCCACATAGGCACATCATTGAGGTCGCAATGATGTTGACCTATATGTTCACAGGCATGAATACGAATTCATTGGCGAATATGCGAATTTCCGATACGTCGTTTCGAGAAGTCCAAAGTGGCAAATACATTTTTGATTCAGTCAAAGGTAGAGCCAAGCACCGGGAACAAGACAACGCCATAGGCTTTAGCAAACACGCCAAACAGTTTATTGAGAGTTGGCTCGAAGTGTCGAAAAAAATTGCGAACGGAGAAAAACACTCCTATTTGTTTCCCTACTTCACTTCAGATGGCCGTAGGGTATCTTACCCGCAGGCAAGAAAGAAACCACAACAGAGAATAAACAAGTTATTTGGCCATCTGGGGCTTGCCACAATATCTCCCTCCAAGTTTCGAAAAACGCGGTCCGATGCGCTCTATCGCGTAACAGAGTCCGTGTACCTGGTTGCCATGAGCAACAACAATTCGCTCCTAGTCACGGCTCGGACGTACATCAATGGAACCGAAAAAGAGCATGAAAACAACCTCAGTGCAGCCATAAGTGCAAAATTTGACATCGCCAAAGGGAAAGACGTTATTACGGCGGTTTCAGAAGCCAAGCACAGGCATGGCGACATACTTGATGACTACGAGTATCAGCGCTTGAGGAAGGGGAAAGACAGATCCCGCGAAGCGCGAACGCCAACAGGAGCTCGTTGTAACGATAGTCGCTTGGGGGCAGCATCTATCATCGGAAAATCACTTAAAAGAGCAGGCATAAAGACTGACGATAGCGAAGCCGCATGTACTGACTTCTTAGCGTGCTTTGAGTGTGTGCACCATGCGTTTGTTACTGATGTGGATGATATCTGGCTGATGCTAAGCTTTAAAGACACATTGCAGCAGTTACAGCAAACTCCCGCTGTCAATTCGATGCCAGAACGTAAGTACATCGACCTATTTAATACGGTGGATAGCGTTCTAGATGGCTTTAAAGAGAAAAATGCAACTAACTATTGTCAGGCGCTTGAGAAACTAAAAGATGCCCCTCACCCACTGTATGCAACGGTATACAGCCTGAACGATTTACTGGAGATATTCAGTTGAACACAACTCCTAATGTAACAGATAACGCCATACAGATCGGAGGTAAAAGCGCTCCGGTTACAAGGAACCCAGATGGCACAATATTAAGCCGAACATTTGATGTTCAATGGGACTTCTCAGGGCAAGAGCAAGGAGGTTCGAAGGGAGCCATTATTTCATTCAAGCACATTGAAGCGGACTTTCGCCAGGATATTCAATCAACGCTGGCGCTTTTTATAGTTTCACACAAGAAACGTGAGAAAAAGACTGCCAGTTGTTCTCAGGTTAGAGACTGGAGGGACGGATTGGTATACGTCAGAAAAGTGCTTGGCAGCAGTGATTGGGCAAGCCTTTCTGATGATGAAGTGTATAAGAGATTTAAACGCGCGTTAAAGTCACGCATCAAAGAAAAGAAGTGGGGTAGGTCTACAGTCACAAAAATACAAACGGCTATGAATAAGCTTCGGTTTTCGGGCTTTTACGCGAGAAAGCCAGATGTCACCGAATTTCTAACCTGGGTAACAAAAGAAGCCCAGCAGCATATCGCTATTCCTATTGGCCTCTATCAACCTATAATCGCCAACGCGGTAGCAATCGTGGAAGCGTACCACTCACACCGAAATGCGATTAATACAGTTCAGAGCCTTGTCCAAGAAATCTACCGAGAAGAGGTATCTCGCACAGACCGCAAGAATAATAATAATGCCGTACATGCGATAGCGAAGAGGCGAGTTAATGTTCTACAACACTCAATACCTGACTATACGCCATCAATTCAGGGGACTGATTTAACTAAAATTCTGTGTGGGTGTGCAATTGTCGCGTTAGCATTTAGCGGAGTCCGGATCGGGGAGCTAACCAGTATGAATAAACTCAGTTATGAAGAAAAGGGGGGCACGGGAATCCCAATCCTGAGAGGTAATGAAACTAAGCGACTTGGGCATGCGGTACAGGACACATGGCAAACCCACAAAGTGGTTAAAGACGCACTGGAATTGGCTCACGATGCAACGCAATATCTACGAGATATATACGAAACCAAGAACAATGAAAGCCTCAATCACGGCGAGATAACCCCCGAAACGCATGAACGTTACGCAAGACAAATAACCAGTGCATTTTTGTGTACTGACACGGCAAAGGTGAAAAGTAGATATACTCAAAACAAGATGGCTCGGCTGTGCAGCGAGTTTATGCTGTGCTCTGGAATTGTTGCCACTCAGGTCGATGTGGAAGAATTTAATCGCCTCAACCCATCTCGTGAAGGCCAGCTTAAAGTCGGTGGGACTTTGCCTAAACTCACTCCTCATGATTTTCGTCGCACGTTTGCAGTGTTTTTCAAGCGTTACGGCTTTGGCTCATCCGCGACCATCAAATTTCAATACAAGCATACCAACATCAACATGTCAGACTATTACGGCAATAATGCTCGCTTGCAGGCAATGGAAGATGTGTTAATGGATCATAACTTACTGAACATGATGAGCGAAGAAGGAATACGCATGGGCGTGGAAATCTTCGACGAAATCTACAATGAATCGGAACAACTGGCCGGTGCAGGGGGAGAACGCATTGCCAAGGACAAATTTGAACGGCTTAGCAGTGGTGAAAAAGTCTATATGACTCGCAGCGAGATAGAGCGCCTAGTGAGAAATGGCACTTTGTCCGTTGTAAAGCTTCCAACGGGCGGTTATTGCATGAATGCAACTTGTAGCCGCATCTGTGGCATTGGTGAGTTTACGACAGAAATCAAGCCTTGTGAGCACCAGGTCATCACGGACAATCAGGCTAAGGTTATCCTCAGACAAAACAAACGTATCATCAAGGCATTCAGAGAGATGAATACAGGCGATCCCATGATGAACAGTATACTCATCGGCCAGAAGCAGAAGATAAAGCGCAACGAGCAGATGATAAAGGACTTTAATCTTAGATTCGAACCATTCGACGATAAGATAAAGGGGATCATAGAGACTGCGGGAGCGTAACATGGCATCGAGAGAATTAACCGAAGGCAGATTACGAGCGGCTTTGCAGCGATTATTAGACGGCAAACCAGAACGTCTAAAGAAGGTTGGCAAGCTGTCTTTGAACAAGATAAACAACGAAGCAGGCTTGGGTCATAGTTACATTCACAAGTTTCAAGACTTCGTTACCAATGAAGCTACCCCAGCTATCGAAGCATTTAACAGCAGTTACGACCCTTTGGCCGAGCAGTTAAAAACAGGCCGGACAGAAAGCTTAAGTGATATGGATAAGCTCCGGGCAAAGCTCAAAAAAGAAGTAGCCCTGAAAGAGCAGTACCGAAAGGAACTTGGTGATTCTGAAGCTGCAAGGAAATTGCTGGAAAAGCAAATTAGCACCCTCATGTTCAGGGTATATGAACTGCAAGACGAATTGCGCCACCGCAAAGTCATTAATCTAGCCACCAAAAACCCAAAATAGATACATTGCTGTTTTAGGTCGGTTTTCGACTCTATTCAGGATTAATACAGGATTTCTGCAATTTCGGGCAGTTAGTGTCGTTTCCTTTATAACTCACTAATTTCTCGCCCCCCCAATTTGCATGAGATAAATTTATAACGCTGCGGATCTCGGTTTCGTGATTGAGAAACTTAAAGGTAAATCCTTTACCCGAAAGCAAAGATCATTGAAACTGGAAAAAAGTAGTTCTATTAGGAGGAAATCTATGGCTGATGGATTAGTAACGTTTTTTGAATTTAAAGACTTGGGCTTCTTTAAGAGGAACACTGACGGTGAGGAATACAGAGAAGACCTAAATCTTGAAGATCTGCTATCAGATCTTAAGCGGTGGCATGAAGATAGAGTTGATATCAGTGATACTTTAATGTGGGACTCAGAAACTTTAGGCTACGCTGCGCGGAAACGAATTTACATTAAAAGTTTTGAAAGAAATGATGAAACTGGCGATTTCATACTTGTTTTATGGAGAGCCGTCGGAAATGGTGATGGTGTATATGGTATACCGGCAAACACATCGTTAGATGATTCCGCGCTTTACAATGCTGATGACTCTACTGGAGATGTAAATGTTATTTGGGGCGAACCTGCTTATTTTTGGCTTATTCCAGAGCTAAGAGCGTTCGCAACAATTAAATTCTCTAAATCAGTCAGCGATACAGATGCTCTCAACAGGTTTTTATCCGACTTTGTGAAACTACAAAGTACGCTCAGACAAAGAAGAGTAGAGGAAAAAGAGCGACCAGATGGAAGTCGATTCTTAAGTATATCTTTTCCCTCACAAAATGGTTCAATGAATTTGTGGTTCAGATGTAATAGTAAAATGTTCACCAAAGCAACTGAACAAGCTGATTTATCTGCAATGGCTCGTGATATTACCCATTTTGTAAAAAGAGAGAAAGTTTCTGCTAGGCTTGAAACTCAAGACACATGGGAAAGACTGTTCGACGGCCTACCATTTGTGTCTGCAACTCAAACAAAAGAAACTCGAAATGTTGAAGTGGTTATCGAAGCGAAACCAACAGGAGAAGAGCTCCGCGTGTTGTTTGAAACCTATAATGACCATTATGCCGGGGGGATCGATAAATGGGTAAATCTAGGATTTAAGAAGGAAGGAGCTGGAAGAACTGTTTGGCTGAACGAGTTTGTAGTCAAAAACTTCTTAACTGTTCCTGGAGACTATGATCAAAGCCATTACAGTCCAGCTACATTATTTGCATCCTTGCATTTGGTGCGAGACTCGCTTATTGCGCCATTGGCGAGTAGTAACGGCTCGGAACCCAGTAGTGAAGTCGCATGAACAATAAAGTCTTTTCCGGAAAGAAAAAATCTTTACTCATCGCACTAGTAGCATTAAATATTATATTGTCTTACTTTTTTGCAACTGACATTCGAGTAGGGAGTCTCGAAAAGTTGATGTCGGTATTACAAAACACCTCAGCAATGATATTTGCTATTTCGGGTATTTGGATAGCTTATCTATATCCGAACGCAATTAGTGGGTTAGTGTCGGAAGAATTTGACCAAACATTGAAGGAGAAGAGCAAAAAATCATTAAGTCGGCTAAGGCTCATAGTTGGAGTGATAGTTCTATCCGGTTTCGTGATGGCAGGCATTATCTTGTTAGTAATTTTTGCATCTCTCTTAGAAAGCACAACTTTATATTCTGATTATCGGGATTTATTCAAAGGTTTCGGCTTGTTTGCTATTTTGTTTTTTTGCGAAATTCAATTATTCAGTATATATGTAGTTTTGGCATCAAGCATAAGTTTCATCATAGAGCTTGGCAATTTAATTGGTGGCAAAGATGTTGAGAAAAAATTCCATATTACTAATTTCCAGAAAGGTAAAAAATCATAAACTCCCTTTGCCGTGTTCGTGGCAGCTTTTTTTAGTAAAACTAATTCACTCGTTTTCTAGGAATAAGCCGAAGATAGGCACCTTGCACTGAATAATCAAAATCTAATTATGATATATAGTATGTCGTTTTTGAAAAGACGTAATTATCCACTTTGGAGTGAGTATGGAAATCAAAGATCTAAAGGTGTTGTTTGATAATGGCGCACTTAAAACCGCAACAGTGTGTAGATTGACAAAAAAGTATCATACTTTCATATCCTCGGTCTCAGAGGCAGCTTTAGACAAACAGCAGACGTTCAGGGCTCTCTGCTCTTGATTCCGATATTTACCATAAGCGGAAGTTAATATGCTTTATTCTGACTGACTCTTCAGTGGCATAAAGCAGTTATTCAGACCACAATAGTCCACAGGATGCGCCTCCAAAAGCCGAATGTTGAATATTACAATTGATAACCAACCCTACAACTCCAAATTTTTATTACAAAGCGATTTACGAGCCACCTCCCCATTTTGTCAAAAGAAGTCGAATGATCGTCATGGGGGTAAGTAAATCCGGGGCATTGATTTATAAACCCAAATGCCCCAGTGCTGCTAATTCACCTTATAGTGAACGAGTCTATAGAGTACAGGTAGTACAACCAGAGTTAACAAGGTAGAGGATATGAGCCCACCAATGACCACGGTTGCCAGAGGTCGCTGCACCTCTGCGCCAGTACCTACGTT
>CAYVST010000109.1:0-11006 GCA_964454185.1 uncultured Alteromonas sp. | reverse complement strand
TGCCGCTGTTACCTCATATTGGTAACAAAAATAACGACTACCGAGAATATATGGTAGAGGCCGAAGTAGAACCTGGTTCTGAATTAATTGGAAAAACCGTAGAACAAAATCACTTGCGCAATTTGCCAGAGCTGTTTCTTGTTGAATTGGTAAGAAACGGTAACCTAATCTCACCAGTTGGCCCCGACGTGGTCATTCAAGAAAGCGACAAGCTGATTTTTTCAGGTAATGTTCAGAAAATTGATAACTTGAGCCATATAAAAGGCCTAAGTATGTTTGCCGAGACCGACGGCGTATTGCGAGAAAGCCTTACTGAGGTGGTTGTAGCAAATCGCGCACAAATAATTGGTCAAACAATAAAGAACCTTGGTTTTAGAGCGCTATTCGATGCTGCCGTAGTTGCCATCAGAAGAGATGGTGAACAGCTATCGGGAAAACTCGGTGAAATAAAGCTGCAAGCTGGTGACTTTCTTCTCCTTGCCACAGGTCCAGACTTTGCTACTCGACAAAACCTTGGTAAGAACTTTTTTATTTTGTCCGAGCAAAAAATTGCTCGCCCACTCACGAATAAACAAGAGTGGATCACGCTTGGCGGCTTTTTAATGACGGTTATTCTCGCTGCAGCTAACGTTGTTTCTTTGGCGATAGGCCTGTTATTTTTGGCCGCAGTGCTGGTCGGTGTGCGCGTCACGTCAAACGGCGAAATGAAGCGCAACTTACCGCTCAACCTTATCGTTGTCATCGTCGGGGCTTTAAGTTTGGCCAGTGCACTAGAGAGCTCTGGTGTCATCAATACCACTACACAGCTTTTAATGCCGTTTTTATCGGGAACAGATTGGTTTGTCGCGCTTATTGTCGTCTACTTGCTTACACTGCTTTTGACCGAATTTGTCACTAACAACGCCGCTGCTGCATTGATGTTTCCTTTTGCCTACGGACTTGTGCAAATTCTTGGCGCACCGTTAATGCCGTTTGCTCTTGCCGTCGCGTTTGCGGCGAGCGCTAGTTTTATCTCGCCGTTTGGTTATCAGACGAACCTTTTGGTGTATAACGCAGCGAATTATAAATATGCACACTTTATCAAAGTGGGGTTACCAATCTCGGTTGTCTACAGTGCAATAGTGTTGACGCTGCTTAACCTAACCTACTTGTAGTCTCTCGTAGTGCCATTTTAAGGTTGATATGTTCACGCTAAGGTGCATTCTGAATACACTTTAGCTTTCCCCTTCTACAAACAACGGCGTTTACATCCTTTCTAGGTTCGTTGCAGAAATGCTAAGTATTGAAACAGTTATTTACAAATTACCCAGCAATTGATTAAGTTGTACTGTACTTCGCAAATAGGGCTAAGTACCCTAAATACACTCAATGAAAAGCCTTGAAATTTCATCCTAATAGCTGAGGTTCAAAGGCGTATAACAACAATTTGCAGGAGCAGTGGATGCACACAGTATCAAACCCTTTCCAGGCGTGTAACGATATATTTTTTAAACCCAATGGCGTGTTCAAAGCAGTAGGCGAACACAACAACTGGAGCTGGATGCCTTTTATTTTGGTTGTTGCCATTGCACTGGCTTCTCAATATTTGTACGTCAACTTTGTTGATATTGAATGGTTTGCAAATATCAATATTGCGGCGCAGGGTGACATGAGCCCAGCCGAGGAAG
This sequence comes from uncultured Alteromonas sp., assembly GCA_964454185.1. Lineage (GTDB taxonomy): Bacteria > Pseudomonadota > Gammaproteobacteria > Enterobacterales > Alteromonadaceae > Alteromonas. The sequence goes on along the minus strand of CAYVST010000109.1, from coordinate 9,339 downwards.
AGCAAATGCGCGCTTTCTTTACCCGCAGCACATTATTAATGTCTAACATGATTGGCGCATTTATTATGCTCGTCATCATCAATGCCATTTATGCGGTTTACCTTAACCTTGCAACGCGTTCTGATGACAGCCATGTTTTTGGCTTTACCGACTGGTACGGTTTTTCATGGTGGTTATCTATGCCATACGTGCTAACAGGGCTTATTGGCGTGGCGCTTCTGCTGTTTTCTGGTGATCACCAAGTATCGCCATCGATTATGGCACCGACATCGTTAAGTTTTGTGTTAAGTATTCCAATGGACTCGCCGTGGTTTGCGTTTACACAAGCTATTCGCTTAGAGCTATTTTGGGGTATCTATCTTGCGATGGTTGGCATATCACAATGGACATCGTTTAGTCGCCAAAAAGCTGCAATCGTTGCTGTCGCACCTTATGCAATTATTTATGGTATTTGGTTAATATCATTACTGTTGTTTTAACAATGCCAAACAAGCCCTATTCAGGGCTTGTTTTTTATCTCCATAGAGGAAGGGCAACCGTAGGTTTCGCATTCTCTCTCAACGGCCTGAAGTATGACGTATCGTCGTAAAACGATGGCGTTTGCGAACGATGCCATCCGGGTACTCCCAAAAGCGGGAGCGGTTTTAGTATCGGAGACTGTTCAAAATCATCTAGTTCTCTAAATCGCTCTACCAGTGCATTGTCTACCACTGAACGCTGTTGCCACTTATCTAGCTTACTAAAACCACTGGGTACAGATACCGCTATCCATTTTCCCGTTAACCCAATGAACGGATTTAACATCATTTCAAGGTTGGCATGCCCAAACATGAAAGGCGTTATATGTCTTTCGTAAATGGCGAGGTCTTCAATAAACACCTGATGCCATTTGTGGTGTGCTAGGTCTGACAGCCACTGCTCTATCTCAGATTTCGTGGTATCTCCTCCTTGAGGTGGGTGTTCAACGGCCAGAACCACTCCACATTCGTCAAAATGCGTAATTCTATTTCGCCGTGGTGTTCGAGGGCTAACGCCATGGGCCGCAATGTCGTTAATATGTAGCCGATTTAACTGCTGCTTTGATTGAGGAAACTGAAGCCAAATAAGCGCGTTAAACAAATCGTGCCAATTGTCCTCACGTGTTGGAACCACATTGTCTTCGCCAATAATAGTTTCGTAATAGCGCGATTCTGCTTCATCAAAAGTGCTTTGCCCTTTAAAAACCGGGCCATGCCATACTTTGTGAGTAGCACGCACAATGTCATTAAGCTGTGATGCGTGGGGGAAACTATCCAGCGAAAGCAACCCAACTTCATCAAGTAAGTCGGTTACAGGTTTGCCCGCATTGGCAAGCAAATGGGCTTTACAAAAAGGGATTAAGTGAGATTGCATAACTACTGTTGGTTCGAAAAAGGCTTTTTACTATACTGGGCGCTAATTGTAGAGCAAACAGAGACTAACAATGAAAAAAATGTTTTTGCCCTTGCTTGTACCTACCCTACTTAGCGTAAGTGCTTGCTCACCTTCTAACGACCAAAAAACTGATGCCGCTGCAGATAAAAAAATGATGCCTGCCGCAACGTCAAATTTCGACACAGTGTACAACGCCATTTCTGAGAATGATATTCGTGAACCGTTAAAAGTACTGGCTTCTGACGAGTTCGAAGGTCGACTTCCTACAACGGAAGGAGAGAAAAAGACCATTGAATACCTTGTTAACGAATTTACCAAAGCTGGGCTTAAACCCGGTAACGGCGATAGTTTCCTACAAAAAGTAGAACTCATGGAAATTACGGCTGACCCAGACATGACCATGACAATTGGCGATAACGCATTCGCTTACAAAGAGGATATGGTGGCATCGTCAAAACGAGAAGTGGAAGAAGTGACACTTCAAAATTCAGAATTAGTATTTGTTGGCTACGGGGTAAATGCCCCCGAGTATGACTGGAACGATTACGAAGGACTGGATCTTACAGGTAAAACCGCCGTCATTTTGGTTAATGATCCTGGGTTTGAAAACCCAGAAAGTGGCAAATTTCAAGGCACTACCATGACCTATTACGGTCGTTGGAGCTACAAATATGAAGAGGCCAGCCGACAGGGTGCAGCCGGCGCTATCATTGTTCACGAAACCGCGCCTGCATCATACGGCTGGTCAGTTGTTGCAAACAGCTGGAGTGGACCACAATACGGCCTGGTAAGCAAAGACAAAGGCGCTAGTCGCGTTGCAATGGAAGGTTGGCTAACGCTAGATGCTGCTAAAAAAGTATTTAGCGATGCAGGTCTTAACTTCGAAGAGGAAAAAGCGAAGGCCATGCAAGGACCATACAGCAAGGCAATGGGCATTGAAGCGTCGGTAACGGTAAAAAATACCTTTGAGAAGTCTGAAAGTAGTAACGTGATAGCCACGCTACCAGGTAGTGAATTTCCTGACGAGCACGTAATTTATACGGCGCACTGGGATCACCTGGGTAAGGATGAAAGCAAAGAAGGCGATCAAATTTACAATGGTGCTCATGACAATGCCACAGGTACGGCTGCTATCCTTGCCATGGCGAAAGCCTATGGTGAACTTACGCCGGTGCCTAAGCGTTCTGTGTCATTTTTAGTGGTTACCGCGGAAGAACAAGGGCTACTTGGTAGTAAGTATTATGCGAGTAACCCTGTTATTGCTATTGAAAACACGGTAGCCAATATCAATATGGACGCTATGAACGTACTTGGTAGAACCAAAGACGTAGCCGTTGTGGGTATGGGTAAATCAGAAATGGAAGACTATTTACAGGCAGCAGCCTCAAAACAGGGCCGTACGCTCACGCAAGAAGATAGACCTGAAGCTGGTTATTATTATCGCTCTGATCACTTTAGTTTTGCCAAACAAGGCGTCCCTGCACTCTACGCTGAAGGTGGCACACAACCTGCCGACGAGGCAACAGCAAAGTACCGCAAGCGCATGAATGTGATCGTGACAGGTTGCTATCACCAAGTGTGTGACGAATACCGCGACGATTGGGATTTAAGCGGCATTGTTCAAGATACACAAATGTTATTTGATGTTGGCGTTCAAGTATCGAATGCGAAAAACTGGCCACGATGGAATGATAAAAGTGAGTTTCAGCGCAAAAACTAATTAAACGCAATAAAGGCCCGATTAAGGGCCTTTATATTATGCATGCGTCATAGCAACATTGCTTTGAGCTCTTGTGCACCAAACGTGGCTATTTCAAATGCAATGAGAAAGATAATAATCCATTCCAAAAATGATGAGTGCTTGTGGTTTAGATCATCGGCTAGCATCTCGAACAGTTCGTGTATCACATCTAACTTGTTAGACAGCACCTCAACCCTCGGACGAATATCCAGATAGCGTGAAGTTTGAATATAGGCGTATTCATATTCAGGGTATTCCCAAAAAAACTCCGGGGTATCGAGCAAGCCATAATGTAAAAATATATCGCTTTTGGTACTAAACAAATGACCTCGAATTTTAGCCAACGCTTTTCGCCCTAGTTTTATCGTGCCGGTTTCGGCAAGCGTTTGGGGTAAGTATCCGTATGTCGATATCGTATCTTGCGCCTTTTTTTCATATTCGTTGAGCTTAATTGACTGCGCTAGAGCGTGGCTCACGGACAATCGCAATAACTCATTGTGACTCGGCAGCGCAATAAGATCCCGTTGCAGTTTTAATTCATCACCGTGCACCGCAAAGCGCAAGTGCTCCTGATGTTGCCCCGTTAATACTTCTTCATTTACGTGAAGGCGATTTAACAGCGCTAATTTTTCGTCTTCATCCACGCCCCAAAAAACGATAACGCCGTACTCAAAAAGCCACGCTTCTCCACCAAAAACATCAATTTGCACTGCATCGCGATAGCGCGAACCCGAACTTGCCATTAGCTCTTGAGAAACAGCGAAATCAGGGATAATAAAAGCCGACACACGGTCGTTTGAAAATTGCATACCCAATACCAATGAGACTAAAAATCGGCGCGATTATGCGCCTAAATATCACGCTACAAAAGCAAATTGATGCGTTAAAAAAGTAATGGTTACGACGATAATTTTTGCTTAAAGCAGGGCCATTGTTAATAAAGCGAGTTGCGCGTTGTGACACGCTTTTTTTTCGGAAAGTGCTGGTCATTAAAGCCGGAGCGGGCCTAGATACTCACCGTACTCTATATGAGTGTGCTCAGACGTCGCATAAATGACGAAAATTTACGGCCTAAAAGGTAAACACGCTCCAATACATTCATTTTGGAATAAGAATTTCCATATTCTCATCATATTGTGCTTGCAATTTCCTGTCAGACTGGCACATTCAGGGCACGCGATTGAAAAAGAAAAATAAAAACATCGCTCACTCGTACGCGAGTACCCGACAGAAAAAACCTCAATTTTTTTCAATAAGTGAACAGAGAGAATCCGTTTTATGTGTGGTATTTTCGGTATCCTTGATATCAAAACCGATGTGTCTGAACTCAGAACCCAAGCCCTCGATTTATCTAAACTATTGCGCCACCGTGGCCCTGACTGGTCGGGTATCTGGAATAATGACAATACCATTCTTTGTCACGAAAGACTGGCTATTGTAGACGTTGATACGGGCGCACAGCCGCTAATCAGCCAAGACGACAAGCAAATTCTTGCCGTTAATGGTGAAATTTATAATCACAAACAACTTGCTGCAGATTTAGATTCAGCTTATCCATTTAAGACTCGCTCAGACTGTGAAGTGATACTTCCTCTCTTTCAACAAAAAGGCATCGACTTTATTGATGAGCTTGAGGGTATGTTTGCATTTATTCTTTATGACGAAGAACAAGACGCATATCTTATTGCACGTGATCATATTGGCATTATTCCACTTTACACAGGTTACGACGAGCACGGTAATTTCTACGTTTCATCTGAAATGAAGGCGCTAGCTGGCGTTTGTAAAACTATTAGTGAATTTCCTCCAGGCCATTACCTATGGAGTAAAGAAGGTAAAATTACTAAGTACTACAAACGCGACTGGATGGAATACGACAACGTAAAAGACAACTCAAGCGACCTTGATGAACTTCGTGTGGCGTTTGAGAAAGCCGTTAAGTCACATATGATGTCAGATGTACCTTATGCGGTATTGCTTTCAGGGGGTCTAGATTCTTCGCTTGTATCAGCGGTAGCAGCACAATACGTGGCAAAGCGTGTTGAAGACGAAGACAAAACGGATGCCTGGTGGCCGCGCTTACACAGCTTTGCAGTGGGCCTTGAAGGTGCACCAGATTTGAAAGCGGCGAAAAAAGTAGCTGATATGATTGGAACGGTTCACCATGAAATCCACTTTACGATCCAAGAAGGTCTAGACGCTATTCGCGATGTTATCTATCACCTTGAGACTTACGACACGACAACAATTCGTGCCGCAACCCCAATGTACTTAATGACTCGAAAAATTAAGGCAATGGGCATCAAGATGGTACTTTCAGGCGAAGGCTCAGATGAAATCTTCGGTGGCTACTTGTATTTCCATAAAGCGCCAAACGCCAAAGAATTCCACGAAGAAACCGTGCGTAAATTAGATCGCCTTCACATGTTCGACTGTGCGCGAGCGAACAAAGCCACATCGGCGTGGGGTGTTGAAGCCCGTGTACCTTTCCTAGATAAGAATTTTATTGATGTTGCTATGCGCCTAAACCCACAAGACAAAATGTGCCTTGATGGGAAAATGGAAAAATGGATTTTACGCAAAGCGTTTGACAACGGTGAGACTCTTCCTGCGGAGGTGTTATGGCGCCAGAAAGAGCAGTTTGGTGATGGTGTTGGTTACTCATGGATTGACTCAATTCGCGACTTCGTTGACAACGAAGTTACTGACCAACAGCTAGCGACGGCGGAATTCCGATTCCCTGTTAACACGCCTGATACTAAAGAAGGTTACTATTACCGCACTATCTTCGAGAGCTATTTCCCTCAAGAAAGCGCGGCGCGCTGTGTACCCGGCGGCAAGTCGATTGCATGTAGCACTGTAGAGGCCCTAGAATGGGATGAGAGCTTCAAAAACAATGCCGACCCTTCAGGTCGTTCAATGAAAGATGTTCACTCAGGTGAGTCTTAAGTTGGAATACAAATAAAAAACGCGGCTACAAGCCGCGTTTTTTATATCTGAATTAAGCAAAGATAGTACTATGGTTGTTCTTCTTTATCACTGTTCTCAATACTATTTTTATACCAAAGCCGAGCATCGTTTAAGGGTGTCTCTATAGGCAAAAGTGGGTTTTCTAACGTAAAAACTTGTCGACTATGCATATTTAACCCATCGAGGATTGGTGCATAGGTAGATTCGAACAATGCGTCAAATGACCCATCTTCAAGAGCACGATTAAGACCGGTCTCTATAAGGCGTGCGAGCGTTTTGTTGCTAGAGCTTACAAAATAATACATGGCCGTTGGGTAATAAAGGGCCATAGTGGAATCCAGATACAAATTACTACGCCTACCTTCTTCAGCCAGTTCTGCATCAACTTCCATCACAGAACGTGGGAAAAAGTCCCCCTTCCCTTGCTTAATCATGTCGTACGCTTCTCGAAACTCTGGCACGGTAAAAACGTTAAAACCATTTGCTTGCAATATTTTGGTATCGGGCCACTCTTCTCCTTGCACTGGCACTAACTTTCTAATGTCAGTAAGCGACATAACATTGGTAAACTTTGCAGCTTTTTCCTGATTTATGACAAACACGCGTAACCCGATTAGCCCTTTAGCAATGGGGATTCTTATTGCGGTGAGATCTTTTTCGCGCTGATTATCCGTCATACTCCAAACCACGCTAACCTCGCGGTTTTCTCTTAACTGACGTAGCGCTTTACTGGTTAAAAGAATACGGTCTGACGGGCGAAGCTCGTAGTTCACACCAGTCTTATCCAAAGCCAGTTTTAACAGCGCGATAGGATACTGTGCTCTAGCATCAGAGTCGTCGAGTGGACGAGGATAGGTAATTGTCCACAATGCTGCATTAGCTTGCCCTAAACACAACAATAACGTGAAACAAGCAACGACAGCCCTCAACATAGGTTTTCCTTCTACCATTCGCACAACGCTAGTATCAAGTGGCATTACTCAATGCCGATATATTTATGTGTTTGTAAAGATAGCCGCCAGTTTCTTTCAATACAAGTGCGAACAGCCAGCTCAGTAGCGCGCTTTTGTTGGCTAATTGGCTGTAAACACACCTGTTTTCCATCCAGGCTTGATACCTTTGCCAACAGAGTATCAAGCTCATCGATGTGTTTTTGCATCGCAATCGGGTGTTTTATCTCGTTCGCGCGCTCAAGGGCACTTACCAGTACATCATACCCACCCTTCATGTTAATTTTTGGCGACACCGTGACATAAGTCCTATCATCACATAACACTTCGAAGGTTCCACTCGTTTCTATCTGCGTTGTAAAGCCGTTATTGTGGAGCATGCTTGTAAGAGGGCGTAAATCATACATACATGGCTCTCCTCCAGTAATAACGACGTGCTTCGCTACATAACCTTCCTGTGAGAATAACGAAAGTAAGCTTTCTTCACTGGACGCAAAGAACGTTTCAGACTCACTGCTCTTCGCAATAACGTCTTGTGGAGAAACAATGAGGTCCGACTTAATTTCCCACGTATGCTTTGTGTCACACCATGGGCAACCAACAGGACAACCTTGCAAGCGCACAAAAACGGATGGGATCCCTGTATAAGCCCCTTCACCTTGAATAGTTTCGAACATCTCGTTGATGTTTAATGTGGTCAGTACAGACAATTTGAAAACCTTTAACGATTGTATGTTGGGATTTTACCAAGGATCACATAAAATTCAGGGATAATTTATCAATTAATCGAAAACTATGTCTGAAAACGTTGTTGTTATCTATTCAGGAGGCATGGACTCCTACACCGTTTTACACAAAGCACTGCGCGCAGGTAAAAAAGTGCACGCGTTGAGCTTTAACTATGGGCAACGCCATAAAAAGGAGCTCGACTATGCGGCAGCAGTATGTAAGTCGCTCGATGTCCCACATAAAATCGTTGATATCAGCGCGATAAACACACTCATCGGTGGCTCATCGCTCACCTCTGATATTGATGTTCCTGAAGGGCATTACGAAGAGCCAAGTATGAAGCAAACCGTGGTCCCTAACCGCAACATGATTTTGTTATCATTGGCGGTTGGCTACGCGGTTAGTCTGGAAGCTAATGAGGTATATTACGGCGCGCATTCAGGCGACCATGCAATTTACCCTGATTGCCGACCGGAGTTCGTTCACAAAATGAATGATGTATGTGGCATTGCCAACTATACGCCAGTATCCATCATGACTCCCTACATTGATGACAGCAAAACGGCTATTTTGACAGATGGCTTAAGTATGGGCTTAGACTATTCACAAACGTGGACATGCTACAACGGCAGAGAAAAAGCGTGTGGCAAGTGTGGAGCCTGTGAAGAACGCCTAGAAGCCTTTAGAGACAACGGTGCCACAGACCCACTAGAATACGAGTAACGGCGTATTACAACGTTATTGTGCAGTCACTGCGGTGGCTGCTTGTACTTCATTTTAAGGGCTGATTGAGCAGCACAAAATAAGTATATGATCACGACTGACAAAAACGCACACACGCCAAGTGCACCACCTATGCCCTCAAGGAATGGCAACAGTAGCGCCCCGAGAACCCCAAATATACCCGAAGCACATATTACTGCGCACCATGATAACTTTGAACGAGCACTCATTCCCACGAAGCTTCCACCAAAAAACCATGCACTAAGTGACTGTGCAGTTTCGTTATCTGTCAGGCACAAAAGCACTGAGTAAAAAAACAACGTTGAAATACTGCTCGCTCTGATAGTGTCACATTGCAGATAGTGTGAAAGCCCAAACGTGACACCTCCGCCAAGTAACGACACTATGACAATGTCAAACATAGTAGGCCACTATCCCTTTCGCCAACAAAACACTCCCTACAGCGGTAAAAGCAATCGCCCCAAGCTTACCGCCGATGCCAACAAACATATTGCGAAGCAGAGTGTAGATAAGAGCACCAATAACGCTGACGGTGAGCAGTTCTACAGGACTTTAAATAATATTTTGCGAGCACATACCAGCAAAAGCTCCACAATACATACTCGTTTGAGGGTGGCGATGAAACTGTTCGGTATAAGGAATAAAGCTATCCAGTAATCCAACCAAAGCGGCACTAACTACCACCGGCAACGAAAATTCCTGATGTAACATGAAGCAACCGCTAACGCCGGCAAAAAAGGTCACGAGTTTTACGCCATAAAACAGGCTAAGCGATTTCACTTTACCTCCGAA